>JAFAUA010000367.1 GCA_019243595.1 Acidimicrobiia bacterium | reverse complement strand
GGCCGGGCCCGTCGAACCCCTATCCCGAGGTGATGCAGGCGCTCGCCCGGCCCGTCGTCGGTCACCTCGACCCCGACTTTCTGGCCGTCCTCGACGAGACGTGCGACCGCCTGCGGGCCGTTTTCCGCACATCGAACGCTCTGACGCTGCCGATCAGCGGCACCGGCTCCGCAGGCATGGAGGCATCGTTCGTCAACGTCGTCGGCCCTGGCGACACCGTCGTGATCGGCGTCAACGGGCTGTTCGGTGAGCGCATGTGCGACGTCGCGTCCCGGTGCGGCGCCGAGGTCGTGCGCGTCGACGAGGAGTGGGGTCGGGCCCTCGATCCTCCGCGGCTGCTCAGCGCCCACCCGGACCCGAAGGTGATCGCCGTCGTGCATGCCGAGACCTCGACGGGCGTGGCCAATGACATCGAGCCGCTCGGCGAAGGCAAGGGCGACGCCCTGTTGCTCGTCGACTGCGTGACGTCACTCGGCGGCATCCAGGTCGAGGTCGACAGGTGGGGCATCGACGTGGCCTACAGCGGCACCCAGAAATGCCTCGGCGTACCACCGGGCCTGGCGCCCTTGACGGTGAGCGACCGGGCCCGGGAGCGCTTCGTCGAGCGGTCGCAGTCGTGGTACCTCGACCTGAGCATGATCAGCGACTACGTGGGCGCCGCCCGTCGCTACCACCACACAGCCCCGATCTCGATGGTCTACGCCCTGCACGCCGGGCTCGGCGCCCTGCTCGAGGAAGGCCTCGAGGAGTCGTGGGCGCGCCACGAGGCGACAGGGCGGGCGCTGCAGCGCGGCTTGGAGAAGCTCGGCTTCCGGCTGTTCGCCGAGGAGGGCCATCGCCTCCCGGAGCTGACGACGGTGTGGCTACCGCCCGGCGTCGACGATGCCGACACGCGTCGAACATTGCTGAACCACTACGGGATCGAGGTTGGCGGCGGCGTCGGTGAGTTCGCCGGCAAGGTGTGGCGGATCGGCTGCATGGGCCATACCGCTCGGCCCCGCAACGTGACCTTGCTGCTCGGGGCGCTGGAGGAGCTTCTCGCCCCTTGAGAGCGAGCGCCAGCGAGCGAACCATGGGCAGCGCATGCCCGCTTCACGGGCAGCCGCCGAAGGCGGCGCACTCGTGAAGCCTGTGTGGTTCCCGGCCGATCCGTCGTCCACCAACGTGGGCCGGTTCATGGCCGCGCACGGCATCGAGCGCTTCGAGGACCTGGAGCGCCGGTCGATCGAGGACCCGGTCTGGTTCTGGGACGCCGTCGTCCGCTTCCTCGACATCGACTTCCCCACGCCGTACAGCAAGGTGCTCGACGCCTCTGCCGGCATCCCGTGGGCGAAGTGGTTCGTCGGCGGGCAAACGAACTTCGGGTATCTCGCCGTCGATCGCCATCCACCGGAGCGCACGGCGATCGTGTGGGAGGGCGAGGACGGCGAGGTCCGCACATGGACCTACGGCGAGCTTCGGGCCCAGGCGGACGGCCTCGCTTCATTGTTGGTCGAGCGCGGCATCGGCGAGGGCGACGCCGTCGGCGTGTACATGCCGATGATCCCCGAGACCGTCGCTGCCTTGTTGGGGATCGCCAAGGTCGGCGCCGTCTTCCTGCCGCTGTTCAGCGGCTATGGCGCCGAGGCGATCGCGACCAGGTTGCAGGACGCGAGCGCGAAGGCGTTGATCACGGCCGAGAGCTTTCGCCGCCGAGGCAAGACCATTCCGATGTCCGAGACGGCGCGCGCCGCGGTGGACCAAGTCTCGACGGTCGAGCTCGTCGTCGAAGTGTCGAAGTGGCCCGAGCCGGCGATGTCGCCGTTCCCCACACGGATGGTCGACAGCGAGCACCGGCTGTTCATCGCCTACACGTCGGGGACGACGGGACGGCCGAAGGGCGCCGTGCAGGTGCACGGTGGCTGGACGGTGAAGGTCGCCGAGGAGGGTGCCTTCCAGACCGATGTGGGGCCGGACGACACGCTGTTCTGGTTCACCGACATGGGCTGGATCATGGGTCCGTGGGAGGTGACCGCCGCGTTGGTCAACGGCGCGACGCTCGCTCTCTACGAAGGCGTGCCCGACTACCCGGCGCCCGACCGGCTGTGGAGTTTCATCGAGCGTCACCGAGTGACCGTCCTCGGCATCAGTCCGACGTTGATTCGGGCGTTGATGCCCCACGGCGACGACCCGGTGAAGGGCCACGACCTGTCGTCGCTGCGCGTACTGGGGTCCACCGGCGAGCCGTGGAACGAGGGCCCGTGGCGCTGGTACTTCGAGGTGGTCGGCGGTGGGCGCTGCCCGGTCATCAACATCTCGGGCGGCACCGAGGTGGGTGCGTGCTTCCTGTCGCCCCATCCGGTGCGGCCGATAAAGCCCATGTCGCTCGGCGGTCCCTCGCTGGGGATGGCCGTCGACGTCTACGACGACGACGGCAAGCCGATCCGCGGCCAGGTCGGCGAGCTGGTGTGCACGGCGCCGTGGCCGGGCATGACGAGGGGTCTGTACCGAGATCCGGAGCGATACCTCGATACCTACTGGAGTCGGTGGCCGAACGTGTGGGTCCACGGCGACTGGGCGTCGATCGACGAGGATGGCGACTGGTTTCTGCACGGCCGCAGCGACGACACGATCAAGGTGGCAGGCAAACGGCTCGGTCCTGCCGAAGTGGAGTCTGTGCTCGTCACCCATCCCCGCGTCGTCGAGGCGGCGGCGATCGGCGTGCCTGACGAGGTGAAGGGCGAGGCCCTGTGGGTGTTCGTCGTTCTGGACGGATCGGAGGAGCTCACCGACGAGCTGCGCGCCGAGCTGGCCAAGCTGGTCGCCGACAAGCTCGGGAGCTCGTTCCGGCCGTCGGCCGTCCGGGCCACGGCGGCGCTGCCCAAGACGCGCAACGCCAAGGTTCTGCGCCGGGCCATCCGGGCGACCGTGTTGGGCAAGGATCCGGGCGATCTCTCGTCGCTCGAGGATTCATCGACCATCGATGCGGTAAGGATGGCGCAGTGAGAGCAGCCGGCAGCCACCTCCACGGCCGACGGGTGACACTGCGGCCGCTGCGGGTCGATGACTTCGATGCCTGGCGCAGCGTGCGCACCGGATCGGCCGACTGGCTGCTCAAGTGGGAGCCGAGGCTGCCGCCCGGGCAGCCCGACCCGACGAGGAGCGCGGCCGCCTTCGGCGCCCGGTGCAGCGCCCGCCAGCGCGAGTGGCAGCTCGGCAGCGGGTACGGCTTCGGCATCTTCGTCGGGCCGAAGTTCGCGGGCGAGATCAATCTCTCAGGGCTGCAGCGGGGGCCGTTCCAGAACGCGTACATCGGCTACTGGATCGGCGAGGAGTTCGCGGGCCAGGGTTACGTCCCCGAGGCGCTGGTCGTCGTCGCACGCTTCGCCTTCGAAGACCTCAAGCTCCACCGCGTGCAGGTGGCGATCATTCCCCGCAATCGCAACAGCCGCCGCGTCGTCGAGAAGTTGCATCTGCGCGAGGAAGGCATCGCCGAGCGGTATCTGGAGATCAACGGCGTCTGGGAAGACCATGTCCGCTACGCCATGACCTCCGAGGAATGGGCTCAGCGCGGCGAGCAGCTCGTCAAGGAGTGGATCGAGTAGCGAGGCGCGGGCTGCAGTTCGTTTGCCAAACCTTTACCAGAGACCGATCTGCTCGCTAGCTCCTACGCGTAGGTACTCCGGGGAGATGAGCGAGCGCGAGGTCCTCTTCGGAGGCCCCACCCCGCCGGGAGTGGCGGCCCGGGCACGCATCTCCGCACCCTCGCGTGGGTAGCTGGAATATGTGAACGCGGCCGAGCGAGTGGTCAGGGCGATCGACGGCTATCAGCAGCGTCGACGCCCGCTGGCCTTCCTGTTCGGGGTGGTGAAGAAGTTCGGAGATGACAGGGGCGGCGCCCTCGCCGCCCTGTTGACGTACTACGGCTTCCTCTCGCTGTTCCCGCTCTTGCTCCTGCTGGTCACAGCGCTCGGCTTCGTCGTCGGCAACGACCCGCACCTCCAGCAGCGCCTACTGCACTCGGCCCTCACCGACTTTCCCATCATCGGCGTCCAGATCCAGAGCAACATCCACGCCTTGAGGGCCAACGGCTTCGGCCTGGCAGTCGGTGTCGTCGGACTGTTGTGGGGCGCTCTCGGCATCACCCAGGTCGGCCAACACGCCATGCAAGAGGTCTGGAACGTGCCGG
>JAFAUA010000360.1 GCA_019243595.1 Acidimicrobiia bacterium | reverse complement strand
CGTCTCGGCGACCGTCGAAAGGAGCTCGGCCAGGTTGCCGCCGACTTCGCGCTGGATCCGGACGGCCATGACCGCCCATGCAAAGTCACGGCTGGCGAGGCGCTCGGCCATGTCGTCGAGCGAGTCCTCCAGCGTGCGTCCGAGGCGCGCCTCGGCAAGCACTCGCCGCAGCTCACCGCCCATGGGTTCGGAGACCTCTTGGGCGACCGCCTCGACGCCCTGGAGCAGTGAATAGCCGGCGCGCAAGCTGCCGGCGATCAGCTGCAGCATGTCGGGCAGCTGGGCCTGGAACTTGCGCTTCCGCTGGCCGCCGAGGAACTGCAAGGCCGCGGGGGGAACCAGCACGCCCAGAATCAGGATCGCAAGTGTCGAGAAGAGCGACCGGGTAAGGACGGCGACCAGCAGGGTCAGCACCACGACGCCGCCGACATAGAAGAACAGTGCTTCGGCCGCCCGCAACGGCAGATCGGCCTTCTCCATCAGGGTTTCGACCTTGGTGAGAATGCCGCGGTCTTCGGCGAAGCGCGTGGTCAGGTCGAGGGCGCGCTGCATGATGGCGGAGTCGCTGAACACGCTGTGGTCAGCGCCCGGGTCGTCGTAGTAGTCGCCGCCGCTGGCCTCGCTCCCACCCTCGGTATACGGCTGGAGGGCGGTCTCGAGCGTCGAGCGCTCCCGGGTGAAGAGCAGGATGAGCCCGTAGGCCAGCAGACCGGCAGCCACGAGCCCGAGCAGGACGCCCATCCACTTCCCGAGGCTCCCACCGAGGAAGCCGAGCGGTCCGCTGTCGGTACTGACTGTCTGCGGCTGGGTGCTCGGGCCCTGGGTAACGCCGCCGGCGTTGACGCTGGCCGTCGCCTGCGTGGCACCGAAGGAGAGAGAGATATCGAGCGTGCCCCCTTGGGCCTTCGACGTATAGGTCACCTGGTACTGATTCTGCAGGGACTGCTGGACCTGGCCGAAGAGCGCGGTGAGCTGGGTCGGGTCGGCGGTTTGGGCGTACTGGCCCTGCGTCGAGCCAGTGAGGTCCTGCAGGGCGGCGCCGTCGAAGTCGCCACCGGCCAGGCCGACGGCGTAGACGGTCGCGTGCGCGCCCTGAGCGGCGCTCTTGGCCTGGGCGAAGCTGCCCGTCGACACCGTGTCGGCCCCATCGCTGATGATCACCAGGTTCGGCTCGAGGTTCGGGTGATCGCCGAACAGGCCGACGCCCGTGCGCACGGCATCAAAGAGCGCGGTCTCGCCCGTGGCGGCCAGCCCGTTGATGCCGTTCAGCAAGGCGTTGGCGTCGGACGTGAAGCTGACCAGCACGCGCGGCTGGCTGTTGAAGGCAATCAGGGCGATCTGGTCGTTCGGCTGCTTGCTGTTGACGAACTGGCGGGCCGCGGCCTTGGCCGCGTCGAGCTTGCCGTTCTGGTTCATCGAGCCCGACGTGTCGATCAGCAGGACGACACCAACGGGCGTGTTCGTGCGCCCGAGGGGAACGGCGTCGAACTTGTTGATGAACGCGCCGTTCTCTCGCAGCACGACCTTCGACAGATCGGCGGGCGCACCGTTCAACTGAGCTGATACGTCGACTTGCGGGAACTTGCTGGTGTCGACCTTCTTGATCACGAGGTCCTGGGCGTGGGCCGCGCCCGCGCCGCACACCACGACGGCGAGCACGAGGGCGAGGGCGGCAAGCAGGCGCTTGATCATCGCTGTTACCGCCGTCCTGCGGGACGCTTGGCCGCTGACGGCTGGGTAGCGAACAGCTCGGCACCGAGCTTGACGCCGAGGTCGGCGAGCTTCTCGGCAAACCGCGGCCGGATGCCCGTCGCCTTGAGCTGGCCCTTGAACCGGCCGTTGGGGTCGATGCCGGCGCCGAAGTCGAACAGGAAGACGTCCTGCATGGTGATCACGTCGCCCTCCATGCCCTGCACCTCGGTGATGTGGGTGATGCGCCGAGTGCCGTCACGGAGGCGCGTCAGGTGCACGATGAGGTCGAGGGCCGAGGCCATCTGCTCACGAATCGCACGGATCGGGAGATCGAAGCCGGCCATCAGCGTCATGGTCTCGATGCGGGAGAGCGAGTCACGGGGGCTGTTGGAGTGGACCGTGGTGATGGAGCCGTCGTGGCCGGTGTTCATGGCCTGGAGCATGTCGAGCGCCTCACCGCCGCGGACCTCGCCGACGACGATGCGGTCGGGACGCATGCGCAGGGAGTTGCGGACCAGGTCGCGGATGGTGACCTGTCCCTTACCCTCGATGTTCGGCGGCCGGGCCTCCATCGCCAGCACGTGGTCCTGGTGGAGCTGGAGCTCCTTGGCATCCTCGACGGTGACTATGCGCTCGTCGTCGGGGATGAACGACGACAGCACGTTGAGGGTGGTCGTCTTACCGGTGCCGGTACCGCCGGACACAATGACGTTGAGCCGGCCGACAACGCACGCCTCGAGGAAACGGGCGGTCGCCGCGCTCATCGTCCCGAAGCCGATCAGGTCTTCGACCGTGTAAGGGTCGGTGGCGAACTTACGGATCGTCATGAACGGTCCGCCGATCGCCAGGGGATGCACGACGGCGTTGACGCGGGAACCGTCGGGCAGACGGGCGTCGACCATCGGCGTGGCCTCGTCGATGCGACGGCCGACCTGGGCGACGATCTTGTCGATGATCCGACGCAGGTGGTCCTCGTCGACGAACTGGGCAGCGACCGGTTCGAGCTTGCCCCCGCGCTCCACGTAGATGCTGTGGGGCCCGTTGCACATGATTTCGGTGATCTCTTCTTCCTTGAGATACCGGTCGATGGGGCCGTAGCCGAGGATGTCGTCGGAGACGTCCTGGATGAGCTGGGCGCGGTCGGCGGCCGACAGCGGCGCCTTCTCCTTCTG
>JAFAUA010000225.1 GCA_019243595.1 Acidimicrobiia bacterium | reverse complement strand
CTACGGCGCCAGCACGTTTTGGTCAGGTGCCTCCGACATCGGCAGGCGCCGCACGCTCGAAGGTGAGGTACTCCGCCGCAAGGACGTGGTGACCCACAACGACTCCGGTTCGACCACAACCGCGGTCTACCTCGCCGTCTACGACGGGCGTGGCAGTGAGCTGCGCGCGTTGCGCTGCACTCCCCAGGTGGCGTCGGGCATCTGTGCGGGAGAGGAGGTGCGGGCCACGATCACCCCGCACCTGCGGCACGTCTACAGCCTGGAGCGTCTCGGCCCGATGGTGTCCATCCACACCGGGTCGTAGCCGGCCGCCTGCAACGACGCGGCCACCTCTTCGGGCGACCGGGTGTCGCTGATCTGGAACTGGGGCTCGGCTTCGCTTGCCTCGGCGTAGCCGCCGGGCTCGGTGTGGGAGCCGGCTGACATCTGGGTGACGCCGAGTCGCAAGAGCGCGTCCCGCAGCTCAGGCGACTCCCGGGTCGACAGCGACAGACCGAGGTCGGGGAGGAACAGTCGCAGGGCGCACAGCAGCTGGACGAACGCCCGGTCGCTGATCGGATCATGCGGCTCGAACCCGCCCGCGGCGGGCCGCAGTCGTGGCAGCGACGCCGACACTTCGCACCGCCACCACCGCCGCATCAGGAAGCGCGCGTGGGCGGCGACCGCGAGGGCGTCCAGTCGCCAGTCGGGGTGCAGCCCGAGCAGGGCACCGAGGCCGAGGCGCCGCATGCCGGCTTCGGCGCCGCGGTCGAGGGCGGCCAGCCGCCAGTCGTAGTTGCGCTTCTTGCCCTTGAGGTGGACGGCCGAGTACGTCTCCTGGTCGTAGGTCTCCTGGTAGACGACGAGGCCTTCACACCCGGCGTCGACCAGCCGGCGGTAGGTGTCGGTGTCCCACACCTGGACC
The DNA here is from genome assembly GCA_019243595.1 of Acidimicrobiia bacterium. Taxonomy (GTDB): domain Bacteria; phylum Actinomycetota; class Acidimicrobiia; order Acidimicrobiales; family AC-14; genus CADDZP01. The sequence continues at coordinate 1,187 of JAFAUA010000225.1, read as the reverse complement.
TCGACCGAGATCGAAGGGATCTCCGGCGCCAGCGCCCGCACGCACTCGACCAAATAGTCCTTCGACACGATCCGGGCGTGCTCACCGGCGACCAGCAGCACGTGGCGGAAGCCGCGGGCGCGCAGCGCACGGGCCTCGACCACGACCTCGTCGATCGACAGCGTGCGCCGGACGATGTCGTTGCCCGCCGAGAACCCGCAGTAGGTGCACGTCGACACGCACTCGTTCGAGAGGTACAGCGGCGCGAACAGCCGGACGGTGCGTCCGAACCGACGAATGGTCGTGGCTTGGGCGGCCGCTGCGATGTCCTCGAGTCGATCCGCCGCCGCGTCCGAGAGCAGCACGGCGAAGTCGGCGAGATTCCGTCGGCGAGCGTGCAGGGCGCGATTCACGTCCGAGGATGTCGCCCGCTCGGCGATAACTCGGAGGGCGTGCAGGTCGGTCGCCAGCAGATCGGCGGCGGCGGTCCCGTCGGGGACGCGGGCCGGACGGCTCTCGAGCTCGACGGTCGTGACCGTCAAGAGAGAAACCCGGTGAGCGGCGACGAGGCGTCGGCGTTCCCGGCCACAGCCGGCAGTCCGGCGAGGAAGCCATTGCGGCCCGCCTCGACCGCCTGCTTGAAGGCGGCGCCCATGGCGACCGGGTCGCCGGCGGTGCCGATGGCGGTGTTGACGAGGACGGCGTCGGCGCCCAGCTCCATGGCCTCGGCCGCCTGCGACGGTGCTCCAATGCCGGCGTCGACGACGACGGGGACGAGCGACTGCTCGACGATGATCTCCAAGGCCGCCTTCGTGCGCAGGCCCTGGTTGGAGCCGATCCAACTGCCGAGCGGCATCACCGTCGCGCACCCCACCTCTTCCAGCCGCTTGCAGAGCACGGGGTCGGCGTTGACATAGGGGAGGACGGTGAACCCCTCACGGCAGAGGACCTCTGCCGCCTTGAGGGTTTCCACCGGGTCGGGCAGCAGGTACCGCGGCTCGGGGGTGATCTCGAGCTTGATCCACTCGGGCAGGCCCGCGGCACGGGCCAGGCGAGCGAGGCGCACGGCCTCGTCGGCGTCGTCGGCCCCGCTGGTGTTGGTCAGCAGCAGCACCCGGTCGGCAGGGATGGCGTCGAGGATGTCCTCGTCGGCCGTCGGGTCGACGCGGCGAAGGGCGACCGTCACTATCTCGGTGCCGCAAGCGTCG
>JAFAUA010000049.1 GCA_019243595.1 Acidimicrobiia bacterium | reverse complement strand
CATCGACTGCCTGATCCCCCGGGGCGGCCCCTCGCTGATCAAAGCCGTGCTCGACAACGCCACCGTGCCCTACGTCATCGACGGCGACGGCAACTGCCACGTGTACGTCGACGAGCACGCCGATCTCGATCAGGCGCTGGAGATCGTTGTCAACGCCAAGACGCAGCGTCCGTCGGTGTGCAACGCCGCCGAGTCGCTCGTGGTGCACCAGGCGGTCGCCAAGGAGTTCCTGTCGCGTGCGGCTCGAGCGCTCGACGGGGTCGAGCTGGTGGGCGACGACGCCAGCCGCGCCATCGTCGACACGATCGGACCAGCGAGCGACGGCGACTTCGGCACCGAGTTTCTCGCCCTGAAGATGTCGGTGGCGGTCGTCCCCACGCTCGACGCCGCGATCGAACACGTGAACACCTACGGCACCGGCCACACCGAGGCCATCTGCACGACCGACGTCGACACGGCCCGCCGCTTCGAGCGTGAGGTCGACGCCGCCGCGGTGATCGTGAACGCATCGACCCGCTTCACCGACGGCGAAGAGTTCGGGTTCGGCGCCGAGATCGGCATCAGCACCCAGAAGCTGCACGCCCGCGGGCCCATGGGCCTGCGCGAGCTCACCACGACGAAGTACGTCGTCCACGGGGAAGGACAGATCCGCACGTGACCCTCACCAACGCCGAGCCCCGCTTCGAGTCAGTGCCGGCGGTGCGCGAGGGCCTCGCCGGCGTCAACTACCTGGCCGACGAGGGGATCGCCGGCGTCGTCTACCTCGCCGACCGCCTGCAGAAGCCCGTTCTCATCGAGGGCCCGGCGGGTACCGGCAAGACGCAGCTGGCCAAGTCGATCGCCGAGCTCACCGAGAGCCGCCTGATCCGTCTGCAGTGCTACGAGGGGCTCGACGAGTCCAAGGCCCTGTACGAGTGGAACTACAAGAAGCAACTGCTGCGCATTCAGGTCGAGCGCAACGAGGACGAGAAGGCGACCTGGAACGACATTGAGGAGGACATCTTCGCCGAGGACTTCCTGCTCACCCGGCCCCTGCTCGAGGCGATCCGCGCCACCGACCCGGTGGTGTTGCTGATCGACGAGGTCGACCGCGTCGAGGTCGAGACCGAGGCGCTCCTGCTCGAGATCCTCTCCGACTACCAGGTCTCGATTCCCGAGCTGGGCACGGTGCAGGCCACGCAGGTGCCGTTGGTGTTCCTCACCTCCAACAACACGCGCGAGCTCTCCGAGGCGCTCAAGCGCCGCTGTCTCTACCTGCACCTCGACTACCCCGACCTGGCCCGCGAGAAGGAGATCGTCTTGGCGCGGGTGCCCGGCATCACCGAGAACCTGGCCGACCAGATCGCCCGCGTCGTGCGCAGCATCCGCCAGCTCGAGCTCAAGAAGGCGCCGTCGGTGTCGGAGACGCTCGATTGGGCACGCACGCTGCTGTTGCTCGGTGCCACCGAGATCAGCGAGGCGCAGGCCACCGAGACGCTGCACATTCTGCTGAAGTACCAGTCCGACATCGAGAAGGCGGCCAAGGAGCTCTCCGCGGCAGCGTCGTGAGCATGTCTGCGACGTCGTCGATGCTCGACGTTCTCGAGGGTTTCATCCAGGAGTTGCGTACGGCCGGGCTGCCGGTCAGCCTCACCGAAAACCTCGACGCCATGGAGGCCGTGCAGCACATCCCGATGGAGGACCGGGAGGCGTTCAAGTACGCGCTCGCGGCCACGCTGGTCAAGAGCCACGCCCACTGGAAGGCGTTCGAAACGGTCTTCGAGGTCTACTTCTCGCTGCGCCGACCCGGTCCCGGCGACGAGGCCGATCTCGAGAGCGATGCCGACGCCGGGAACCTCCAGCTCGACGAGAGCGGCGCCGCGGGTGCGGGCGCCATGGACTCGCTCAGCCCCGAAGAGCTGGCCGAGATGCTCTACAAGGCCCTGCTCAACGCCGACGAAGCCACGCTCAAGGCGCTCGCCCGCCAGGCGGTGACCCGCTTCGCGGGCATGGAGCCCGGCCGACCGGTGGGCGGGACCTATTACCTGTACCGCACGCTGCGGAACCTCGACCTCGACGGCGTTCTCGAGCGGCTGATGGAGGCGAGCCGCGAGCAGGCCGAGCAAGCCGGCGGCGAGCTCACATCGTTGGAGGAGAGGCTCGAGCGCGACGAGTACCAGGAGCGCATCGCCCAACTGCGCCAGGAGATCGAGGCCGAGATCCGCCGAAGGCTGGTAGCCGACCGGGGTCCCGAGGCGATGGCCCGCACCCTGCGCAAGCCGTTGCCCGAGGACGTCGACTTCATGCACGCCAGCCGCGACGAGATGGCGCAGCTGCGACGGACGATCCAACCCCTGGCCCGCAAGCTCGCCGTGCGCCTGGCCCGCAAGCGCCGTCACGGCCGCAAGGGTCCGCTCGACTTCCGCAACACCATGCGCCACTCGCTCTCCTACGGCGGCGTGCCGGCCGAGCCGAAGTTCCGCTACCCGCGCCCGGCCAAGCCCGAGATCCTCGTGGTCGCCGACATCTCGGGCTCGGTGGCCGCCTTCGCCCGCTTCACGCTGATGTTCGTCTACGCAATCGCCAGTCAGTTCTCACGCGTGCGCGCCTTTGTGTTCATTGACGGCATCGACGAGGTCACCCGGTTCTTCGAGGGCACCGAGGACGTCAATCAGGCCGTGCACCGCGTTAACACCGAGGCCGACGTCATCTGGGTCGACGGCCACTCCGACTACGGCCACGCCTTCCAGGTGTTCTGGGAGAAGTGGGGCCGCGAGGTGTCGCCGAAGAGCTCGGTGATCCTCCTCGGCGACGCCCGCAACAACTATCACTCGTCACAGGCGTGGATCGTCAAGGAGCTGCGGCAGCGGGCGCGCCACGTCTACTGGCTCAACCCCGAGCCGCGCAGCTATTGGGACACGGGCGACTCGATCGTGTCGGAGTACGGGGCGCACTGCGACGGCGTGTACGAGTGCCGCAACCTGCGGCAGCTCGAGCGCTTCGTCGAACAGCTGGGGTAGTGCGGGCCCCACTGGCCGCGCTGGCCGCCCTCGTCACGACGGGGACGACCGCCGCCGTCCTCCTGCGAGGGCCGAACGGGTCGTTCGGTCCGAACATGCTGCTGCTCACGGTTGGGTACCTGGCCGGGGCCGTCGTCGTGGTCGCGGAGGTCAGGCGCCGCCGGGCCGGGCTGCCGTCGACGCTGCCCAAGGTGCTCGTCGCCGGCTGCAGCGTGGCCTTGCTCGTGCTCGCCGTCGTCGTGCCGCCCACCGAGTCCGGCGACGTCTGGGCGTACTCCTGGTACGGACGCGTCGTCGCCCACTATCACGCCAGTCCGTACACGACGCCGGCGTCGCACCATCCGTCCGACAGGTGGGCTCAGCACGTCGATCGCATCTACAAGGACACCAAGTCGGTGTACGGACCGGTCTTCACCGCGGTTTCCGGCGCCGGCATGGTGCTGTTCGGCTTCTCGTTCCTGGCCGCCCGCGTGTTCTTCCAGCTGCTGGCCGCGGCGTGCGTGCTCGCCGTGCTCGTGCTCGTGTGGCGGCGGACGCGCAGTCCGGCGGCCGTCGCTGTCATCGGGCTTAACCCGCTGGTCGTCATCAGCGTCGTCAACGGTGCCCACAACGACGCGTGGGTCGGCCTCGCCGTCCTCGTCGGCGTCGTGCTGGCGACGCGCGACAGCATGCGATGGGCGGGCCTGGCCTTGGCCGTCGCCGCCTTGATCAAGGTGGCGGCCGTCCTGCCCTTGGTTGCGGTGGGCGTGTGGGTGTGGCGCAACAGGGGATGGAGACCGGCCGCCGAGTTGTACGGGGCGGCGGCGATCGCGGCGTTGGTTGGGTACGGGATCGTCGGCGGCGCGACCGCGATCGGACCGCTGCGCGCCGCCCAGCTCCACTTCAGCGGCCCGTCGGTGTGGGGGGGCCCCGAACGCTGGCTGGGCGGGCACGGGCTCACCCGCTGGATTGCCACGACCGCGACGGCCACCGTTGTCGTGCTCACCCTCGTCCTCGCCCGGCGACGGCTCGACCACGCCAACCCGGCACTCGCGGCCGGCGGTGCCGTGTTCGCCTACTGCATTCTCGGCCCCTACGTGCTGCCGTGGTACGTGTTCTGGGGTCTCGGTGCCTTCGCCCTTGCGTGGCGCTCACGGTTCACGTGGCTCGCCCTCTTCCACGGCGCCGTCCTGCATCTGGCCTACGTGCCCGACCCCGAGGTCCACGGTCAAGCCGTGGACCGCCTGTTCCTCCGGTCGCCGCTGCAGCGCTTCCAGCTCGACCTGTTCCAGATGTGGGTGCCGCTGCTCGAGCTGGCGATCATCATCGCCGTGCTCGTGTGGACCCTCCAGCCGCGCCGACCCGCTCTTTCTCGGGACGCTGCCTAGAGGTGCAGACCGCACTCCGTCTTGTCCTTGCCCGCCCAGCGGCCTGAGCGGGGGTCGGCGCCCGGCTCGACGGGGTGCGTGCAAGGCTGGCAGCCGATCGACGGGTAGCCCTGGTCGACGAGGGGGTTCACCGGGACGTCGTGGTCCTTGATGTAGCCCTGGACGTCGAGGTCGGTCCACATGGCGATGGGATTGATCTTCACCAGCCCTCGGAGATCCAGCGACAGGATCGGGGCGTTGGCCCGCGTCGGGGACTCGGCCCGGCGCAGCCCGCTCATCCACGCCTCCTTGCCCATCAGGGCCCGGTCGAGCTGGCCGACCTTGATCGCCGAGCAGCAGTTCTCGGGATCGACCTTCCAGAGCTCCTCGGCGTGATGCGGCACCGTCATCATCTTGAGGTTCAGCCCGTACTTCCGGCGCACCGTCTCGACCGTCTCGAGCGTCTCCGGGAAGTGGTAGCCGGTGTCGATGAAGACGACCTCGATCGACGGCTCGACCGTGACGGCGAGATCGATGAGGACGGCGTCGGTCATCGACGCCGTCAACGCCAGGTGGGGATGGAACGTGTCGACCGCCCAGCGGATGATCTCGCTGGCCGGCGCGCTCTCGAACTGCTCGTTGAGCGACGCCATCTCCGACGGCGAGAGCTCGGAGCGGGGGAGTGTCATTGCCATGTCGTCAGGCCCCCGCGCATTCGCCGGCGCCCACTTCGGCGACGTACGGACCGGTCTCGTCGAAGTCGACGTAGAAGTCGGGCCGCTCCTCCGGTGTGGGGAACTGGTCGAGGTCCTTGAGCTCGGCGGCAATCGCCGACGCGCCACCGACGCGGTCGAGCCAGTTGCCGAACTCCTCGCCCGCCTCACGCTCGTTGGCGAAGCGGCTGACGACACGGACGGTCGCTTCGCCGGTGGCCTTGGCCGGCAGGCGCAGCGCCTTGACGCCGAACTGCACCTCCATCTGACCGAGGCGTCCGCCGAGCAGCATCTGGTAGCCGGGGGCGGGCTTGCCGTGCGCCCGGCGCTCGACGCCGAGGAAGCCGATGTCGGCGACGTGGTGCTGGCCGCACGAGTTCGTGCAGCCGGAGATGTTCACGCGCACACCGCCGACGTCGGCGAGCCCGGCCTCTTCCAGCGCCCGGCCGATATCGGAGGCCAGGCCGCGGGACTGGGTGACCGCCAGGTTGCACGTGTCGGCACCCGGGCAGCTCACGACGTCGCGGGCCAGCTCGGCGCCAGGCTCGGCCATGCCGATGGCGTTGAGGCGGGCGTAGAGCGTCGGCAGCTGCTCCTCGGTGAGGCCGCGGAACACGACGTTCTGGCGGTTAGTGACTCGCACCTCGGCACGCAGCTCTCGCTGGGTCGAGGCGAGCGCCCGGAACTGGTCGCTGGTGATGTCGCCGAGGCGGGCGTAGGCGTAGGCCGACACGGTGCCCTTGGCGACGCCGCGCACGACGTTGGCGTCGTCCCAGCGGCCGTACGGATCACGGTGCTTGAACGTGACGTTGGTGCCCCAACCCATCGCCGTCGGATCGGTCGTGGTCGACACGCCCGCCGGCGCGTCGCCGTGCTCCTGCACGTACTCGGGGATCCCGTGCGCCCAGGTGGTCGACGCCCGCAGGAACTTGCGCTCCTTGAGGATGCGCTGACGCAGCTCGTCGACGCCCATGGTGTCGAGCAGCCACTTCATGCGGGCCCGCAGCTTGTTGTCGCGGTTGCCGTAGTGGTCGAAGGTGCGAAGGACCGCCTCGATCGTCGGCATCAGGTCCTCGCGAGACGTGAACTCCTCGAGAGCCTGGGCCGCCTTGGGGTTGGCGCCGAGGCCGCCGGCGAAGAACACCTTGAAGCCGGGCTCCACGGTGCCGTCCGGCCGGGGCCGGCCGACGGCGATGATGCCGACGTCGTTGAACATGGCCTGGCCGCAGTCGGTGGTGCAGCCGGAGAAGTTGATCTTGAACTTGCGCGGGAGGCGCTGCGAGTACGGGTACCGGAGCAGATAGCGGAACGTCGCCTCCGCCCACGGGCTGATGTCGAGGACCTCGAACGGGCAGGCGCCGGCGAGATGGCAGCCCTGGATGTTGCGCACGGTGTCGCCGCACGCCTCGCGGGTCGTCAGGCCGACCGACGCCAGGTCCTCGAGCACGTCGGGCACCTGCTCGAGCTGCACGTAGTGGAACTGGATGTTCTGTCGCGTCGTGATGTGGCCCCAGCCGCGCGAGTAGGTGTCGGCGATGTGGGCGAGCATGTCCAGCTGATCGGGCTGGATCGAGCCGTACGGCACCTTCACGCGGACCATCTGGTTATGGCCGCCTTGGCGCTGGCCGTAGATGCCGTTGTTCAGGCGGAAGACGCGGAAGGCATCCTCGTCGACCTCACCGTTCAGGTACAGGTCGAGCTGCGTTCGGAACTTGTCGATGTCAGCTCTTTGCGCGGGGTCAATTTCCCGGATCAGCATGCGACCTCCTCACGGGCACGGGCGGAATCGGAGCCGGCGAAGCGCGCGGCGTCCGCTTACGGCAGGAGGCGACAGGTCTCGTCGAAGGCGAGGTGGGGCGTCACGCCCATGGCGATCGATGGCGCGCCGAGTTCACGCAGCCACGAGCAGCGCAGGGCGAGAGAGGGCCTCACGACCATCCAGTCAATCATTCCCGATAAATCTGATCAAGTTTTGGGGACTTCGACTTGTGTCAAGTTCCGCTTGACAGAAGTGATGTGTCAAGGCATCCTTGACGGCATGGATGAAGTTACCAACGAAGCACACGACGATTCTCCTCGCCCTCGCGAGGTCCCTGCGCTGCTCAAGCAGGCCTGGGAGACGGCAACCGGCAACGGCGATCCCCTCGAAGCCCTCGGCGCCACCCGGGCGCTGAGCGCCCAGCTGCCCACGTGGGAGGCCCAGCTGGTCAAGGAGGCCATCGGCGACGGCGCCACGTGGGAGACGATCGGCGCCTCGGTGGGCGTGAGCCGCCAGGCCGCCTGGGATCGCTTCCACCACGAGGTCCACGACCTGCGCCGCCAGATGCGCAAGGACATGCACGACGTGCGCAAGAAGTACCGGGAAGAGGCCCTCCGGATCCGGGACAGCTACAGCGACAAGCTGGGCCCCCGCAAGCGGGGCGGCCGCGGTCGTAGCCGCCACGAGCACGAAGAGCACGAAGAGAAGGAGTAAGACCCGCCGACCTACCGCGGTAGCCTCAGAGGACAATGCCATTCTCCTCTGAGGCAACCGAGGATGCCCCTGCGTGGCGGGACCGGGCGCTCCGGCGATCGCTCGACCCGGCGGCGACCCGGTCGATGGAGCGGCTCGACCGGCTGCTCGACGCCGCCCGCCAGCTGACCGACGAGGCCGAGGACGCCTCGTTCACCGTCTCGGAAGTGGCGGCGAAGGCGGGTGTCTCCCTCAAGACCTTCTACCGGTCGTTCGTGGGCAAGGACGACCTGCTCCTCGCCCTGCTCGAGGAGGAGAGCCGCACCGGCGCAGCGATGCTGCGCGACGCCCTCGATCGCAGCGACTCGCCCGACGAACGCCTGCAGCGCTACGTGCGGGCCTTGTTCAAGCTGGCGCGCCAGGCGCCCGGCTACACGCACGTGCTCGTACGCGAGTACCGGCGCCTGAGCGTCGAACAGCCCGAAGGCTTGTCGCGCGCGCTGGCGCCACTCGCCGACCTGCTCGAGGAACAGGTCGCCGGGGCGGCCGCCGCCGGCCAGGCCCATCCCGGCGACGTCGCGCGCGCGGCCGAGTTGGTCTTCGCCGTCCTGCTCGACGGACTGGCCGAGGTGGCCCTCCTGGGCCGTGACAGCAAGGAGGTGGCCGGCTCTGTGTGGCGGTTCGTCGCCGGGGGCCTGCGCCTCGACGAAAAGGAGCTGCCGTGACCGACACCGCCGAGTCCGTCGACCCCGGGGCCATTCTCTTCGGCCATGCCGTCGCCGCCGCGCCGCAGGAGACGTACGACCGTCTGCGCCGCGCCTGCCCGGTGTCGCGCTCGGACTTCAACGGCCACGCGTCGGTGTACCTCACGCGCTACGAGGACGTGTGCTGGGCCTTCCGCCATCCCGAGGTCTTCAGTTCGGCGGGCGACGCGCTCTCGATCGGCGAGCAGCCGCTGATCCCCCTGCAGGTCGACCCGCCCCAGCACACCGACTACCGGCGCTTCCTGAACCCGCGGTTCGTGCCCCGGGAGATCAACCGTCTCGAGCCCGACGTTCGTGCCTTGGTGGGCGAGCTGCTCGACGGCTTCGCCGACCGCGGCAGCTGCGACTTCCACGAGGAGTACGCGACGCCGCTGCCGTCGGGCATCTTCCTCGCCCTGATGGGCCTCCCGATGGACGACCTGCCGCAGTTCCTGCAGTGGCGCGACAACACCATCCGCCCCGACGTCGACCCCCTCGACTTCGACGGCGCGGCGGCGATCCGCAAGCAGACCGCGCACGAGATCAGCGACTACTTCCGGGCTGCCATCGCCGACAAGCGGGTCAACCCGGACGACCGTCTGCTCTCCGAGATCATCCACGGCAAGGTGGCCGGTCGGGAGATGACCGAGACAGAGCTGCTCGGCATCGCCCATCTCCTGCTGCTCGGCGGCCTCGACACCGTGACCGCCACGCTCGACTGCATGATCGTCTACCTGGCCAACCACCCAGACTTCCGCCGGCAGCTGGTCGACGATCCATCCCGCATCCCCCAAGCGGTCGAGGAGCTGCTGCGCTGGGAGACCCCGGTGATGGTGCTTCCGCGGACGGTCGCCAAGGAAGTGGAGATCGGCGGCGTGACTCTGCAGCCCGGCGACATCGCCACGCTCGTGATCGGCGCCGCCAACCTCGACGATGACGAGTTCGGCGACACCGGCGTGCGCTTCGGGCGCGACCCCAACCGCCACGTGGCCTTCGGCGGCGGGAACCATCTGTGCCTCGGCGCCCACCTGGCCCGCCTCGAGGTGCGCGTCGCCCTCGAGGAGTTCCACGCCCGTATCCCCGAGTACCGAATCCAGGACGGCGCCGAGCTGCACTTCTCGCCCGGCATCCGCCAGGCCGAGCACCTCATGCTCGAGTGGGGCTGAGGTGACCCTGCGGTACAAGGTGGTCTCTGTTGACGACCACCTGATCGAGCCGCCCGACCTGTTCGAGGGCCGGCTCCCGGCGGCGCTGCAGGAGCGGGCGCCAAGGATCGTCGAGCTCGACGGTGCCCGCCAGGCGTGGCAGTACGAGGGCAACCTCTATCCGAACGTCGGGCTGAACGCCGTCGTCGGCCGCCCCAAGGACGAGTGGTCGATGGAGCCGGCCAACTTCGACGAGATGCGCAAGGGCTGCTGGGACATCGACGCGCGCGTCATCGACATGGACGCGGCGGGGATCGCCGCCTCTTTGTGCTTCCCGTCGCTCATCGCCGGGTTCGCGGGCGGCGTGTTCTCCCGCTCCCAGGACGCCGAGCTCGGCCTGGCGTGCGTGCGGGCGTGGAACGACTGGCACCACGACGTCTGGGCCGGCACCCATCCCGGGCGCATCATCCCGCTCCAGATCACCTGGCTGCTCGATCCGTCCGTCGCCGCCGAGCTGGTGCGGGCCAACGCGGCGCGGGGCTTCCGGGCGCTGAGCTTTCCCGAGTTCCCGGCCCAGATGAAGCTGCCGTCGCCCCACAGCCGTGACTGGGACCCGCTCTGGGACGCGTGCGCGGAGACGGAGACGGTGGTTTGTCTCCACACCGGCTCGGCGTCGTGGGC
>JAFAUA010000587.1 GCA_019243595.1 Acidimicrobiia bacterium | reverse complement strand
ACGTCGCCCGGTCCCAGGCCGCGCGGGTCCAGAGGATCGAGCACGACACGTGCCCGGCCCCGGGCGACGCCCGGACACCCGGCGATGCCGGTGAGCGACGTGCCGCCCTTGGCGACGTCGACGGGCGCGTCCCGCCGCTCCCATGTGTCGGGCGGCGGGATGCTCCCCTCGAACACGAACGGCGGCACCAGGGAATTGAGAAAGTCGCGCTGCGCCCGGCGCTCGTCGATAACGCCTGCGAATTCACCGGGCGACGCGACGTAGCGGCGCAGCTCCGTGTCGGTCACCAGCCACATGTCGGCCAGCGCCTCGGGCCCGCCGCGCTCCCGCGCCCGCCGGGCCAGCTCCCGCTGCACGAGCCGGTTGCCGTGGAGCGCCTTGACGATCGTCGTCTTCGAGCGCTCGCGACCTTGCGACAGCGCCGTCGAGGCGCGCAGGGCCTTGTCGAACTGGAACCTGGTCGCCCGTCCCAGCCGGGCGCGAGCCTCGGCCGCCGCCTGCTCGCGTTCCACGACGAGCCGGTCCTGCTGGCGACGCGGCGAGTTGTCGTCGGAGGTGTTGCGCATGCACGCGATGGCGGCCAGGGCCAGCTCGGGCTTCGTCCCCCAGGTCTCCGACGAACCCTCCCACTCGTTGGGCCCGCGACAACCGAACTCCTCGAGGAAACGCACGAAGGCGTCGTCGAACTGCGACGAACCCTCGGGAAGACGGGAAAGGTCCCACATGGCGAACGATGGGGCCGCCGACTCGACCTCGCCGATGCCGGCCACCAGCTTGTTGGGCAACGACACGTCGCCCAGCTTCTGATCGCAGATCTGGGCGAGCAGGCCACGGGCGGCCGTCCCCCGGAACGTGGTCAGGATGTGGCGGGCGAACAGGTGGCGAAACTCGGCCTTGAACGCGAAGACCCGCTCGAGCAGCTCGTCGTCGGTCGCGGTGGCGAGCGGCGGACTGGCGGCCATGAAGTTCGCAACCCTGCGCTTGTCCTCCTCGAGCTCGGGAAGGGCCTTGGTGCCGAGCGTCCGGAACAGCGTGCGGGCGATGCGCAGCGAAGCCTGGACCGACTTGTCGCCCGGCTGTGCCTGGTACGGCGGGGCATCGGAGTCACCGAAGAACAGCCGGTCGATGTCGTCGACCGTGAGGCCGGGTGTGCGGACGGCGAACACCCGGATGTACGAGGCGTTGAGATAGCCGTAGCCACCGAAGCAGCCGAGGATGCCCATGGGCTCGCCGGCGAAGTCGCGGTCGAGATGGGCGCCGAAGTTCGTGAAGGCATCCCGCCAGCCCAGCTCGGCCTGGGTGCCGTACAGAGGCCACGTCAGCGGCGACACGACGACGGGGAAGACCTCGCCGATGTTGCCGCGCGTGTACAGCGGGAAGCGCCGGCTCGGCGTGTCGTCGACGACCCAGATCCCGTCTCTCATCAGGCGGACTCCCCCTTCATGCGGACTGCTTTGCCGTGCGGCGCCGGCGGCCGTTGGTCGACGGCGTGAGGACCTCGACGTCGATCTCGGCACCCTCGAGGAAGCCGCGCAGCTCGGCGATCGCCTGCTCCTTCCACTCGTCGAGGCTGTCCGTCATCTCCGCGAACCGCCGCGCCTGCAGGCGCATCTGGTACTGGATCAGCACAAGGGCACCGAGGCCCATGAGGGCGAGCCCGCCCAGCCCGCCCGAGATCACATACGGCAGCTGAAGCTCGATGTGGCTCTCGTCGCGCACGCCGAGATAGCCGACCAGCACGGCCACCAGGCCTGCGATCGTCAGGGCCGCGGCGAGAGTCTTCAAGCCGAAGTCGTTGAGGCGGTCGTCCATGTCCTCTCCTTGCTTACTCGGGGAGACGGGTCTTGTTGCGAAGTAGGTAGACAGCGGCCGCCACCACGGCGACCAGGATGATGAAGCGGTAGCCCGACAGCATCCGGTCTGCGACCACGTTCTTGATCCGCTTGGGGAGCTGGAACGGGGCTACGCCGGTACTCGGCGACGCCGGGCCACCGGTGCCATATCCGCCGAGCACCGCCGGCTGCTGCGCCGGTGCGCTCAGCTCGGGCGTCGCCGACGCCACGTCGGAGCCCAGACCCGCATCGGTCGACGTCGCCGTCGTGCCACTCACGTCGGTTGCGGGTGCGGCACCCAGGTCCACGGGCTGGCGCGGACGGCCGGTGGCGTTGGCGATCACCTCGCCGAGCAGCACCGTCTCGTCCTTGCCGATGTCGGTGGGCAGCGCAACCTGCGACGGAACCGTGTAGCGGAACTGCAGGGCGGCGCCGCTGACCGAACCTTCGGTGTCGGTGACCTCCTTGTCGACCGGGACCGTGCGCAGCGAGATGCCGTACTGGTCGAGCTGGGCAAGGCCGGCGTTCACCTGCTGCACGACCGCGGCGGGAACGACGACCGAGTTGGCGACGGTGATGCCCTGATCGGTGATCGTCACGGGGGCTCCCGAAACCAGTGCGCCGGTGATCTGCACCGTGAGGTCGGTCTTGGGCTTGCCGCCGAACGGCACCTCGACGGTCGCTGTGCTCGTCATGTTGCCGATGCTCAGGATCGGCGCCAGCGGATTGCCGACGCTGATGTCGTGCACCGACGCGACCGCCGTGGTGATGACGGTGCCGTCGTCCTTGACGTAGCTCTGGGTCTTCGACGTGCCTCCACCGATGCGCAGGGCACCGGGGATCGAGCCGGCGCCGCCAATGGCGTTGGCCTTGGCCGACGGCGTCCCGTCGGCGACGGCGTGGATGTCGATGACGCTCTGGCCGGCGTTCGAGACGCCGGGTCCGAACGAGGCGTCGGACTTGTAGACGTTCGACGGCGGGTACTGGGCAGTGACCAGCGAGGGGTTCGTATAGCCCCCCACGCTCGTCTGGAGAAACGCTTCGCCCAACTCGCCGAGCGTGGCGCCCGCAGCGATCGCTCGGGTTTTGCCGATGTCGAGACGGGACTCGCTGTAGATGATGCCGCCGGCCGTCTCCGCCGGCACCCGGCTGACGACGCCGATCGCCGAGGCGATCCCGCGTCCGGAGTAGACGCCCAGGTCGGGGCGCACGTCGCCGTGGGCAGGCACCAGCGCGCTTCCCAGCGCGAGGACCAGCAGGGCGAGCGTGCCCCCGGCAAGCGCCAGGACCCGCCGGATCACGTGCCCGCCCCCAGGAGATAGGCCTCCTCGACGGCACCCGCCTTGGTGGCGTCGTCGGGCGTGCCTTCGAAGACGACCCGGCCCTTTGACAGCATGTACACGCGGTCAGCGATACCGAGAGCCCGGTGCACGAACTGCTCGATCAGCAGCAGCGACAGGCCCGCCTTGTTGAGCTCGACGAGCCGTTCGATGAGCGTGTCGACGACCATCGGGGCCAGGCCCAGGCTGAGCTCGTCGATTAGCAGCAGGCGGGGCTCGGTCATCAGGGCGCGGCCGATGGCGAGCATCTGCTGCTCGCCGCCCGAGAGCTGACCGGCGAGCTGACGCTGGCGCTCCCCCAGGCGCGGGAACATCTCGAAGACCTGGTCCCGGCGCGCTCGCAGCTGAGACCGACTGCCGCTGACGGCCCAACCGCCGACGAGAAGGTTGTCACTGACGCTGAGCCCGGGGAACACCCGCCGCCCCTCGGGGACGTGGGCGATGCCGAGGGCGACAGCGCGGGAGGGACGGTCGACGCGGTGGCCGGCCATCCGGACGCGCCCGGCCGTCGGCGGTACCAGCCCGGTGACGCCGCGCAGCACCGACGTCTTGCCGGCACCGTTGGGCCCGAGGAGGGCGACGATCTCGCCGTCTCCGACGCGCAGCGAGATGTTGCGAACGGCGCTGACCGGTCCGTAGCTGAGCGACAGCCCGCGCACCGACAGCAGATCGCCGTTCACACGTACTCCTCTTGCGACGCGGCGGCGGTGCCGAGGTAGGCATCGCGCACTCGCGGATCGCGGCGAACCTCGGCGGCGGTGCGTTCCATGATCAGGCGGCCGAAGTCGAGAACGTACACGCGGTCGGAGACGGCAGCGACGAGGGCGACGTCGTGCTCGATGAGCAGGATCGACAGCTCCCGCTCCTCGTGGATGCGACGGATGAGCTGGCCGAAATAGGCGGACTCGTTGGAGTCCATGCCCGCGCCAGGCTCGTCGAGCAGGAGGATCGTCGGCTCGGTGGCCAGGGCCCGCGCCACCTCGACCATGCGCTGGGTCCCGTAGGGCAGATCGCCCACCGGCGCGTCGAGCACGTCGCCGAGCCCGCACTCGGTGGCGACCTGGCGGGAGGCCTCGGTCGCCTCCCGCTCGCCGGCACCGCCGAGGCCGAGTGCCGACTGCCAGGCCCGAGCCCGGTAATGACGGTGGCGTCCCAGCAGGATGTTCTCGGCCACCGTGAGGTGACCGAAGAGCTTGGCCTGCTGGAACGTCCGCGCCATACCGAGCTCGGCCCGGCGTGCCGGCGGGAGCTCGGTGACGTCCTCGTCGTCGAGGACGACCCGCCCACTGGTCACGGGCGTGAAACCGGTGAGACAGTCGAACAGCGTGGTCTTGCCGGCGCCGTTGGGTCCGATCAGGCCGACGACCTCGCCGGCCCGCACCTCGAGCTCGACGGCGTCGTTGGCGACCAGCCCCGCGTAGCGCTTCGTGATCTCGATGCCTTCGAGGTGGCCACGGCCGACGGGCGTCACTGGTCGCCCTCCGACTCCGCGCCGTGGACGCGCAGGCGCACGTAGGTGCCGGGCACCGCGTCACCGAGCACCCGCACGTGCACGTGCGCCTTGCCGTTCCCGTTGCCATTGCCGTTGCCGGCGGCGACCGCCTCGGGAACGAACGAGCCGTAGCGCACCCGTTCCGTGCCAACGAAGGCGTCGCGCACCGCGTGCCACAGCGAGGCGATCATCCCGGTGACGCCGTCGTAGCCCGACAGGACGACGAGGATCAGCGCCACGGCACTGGCCAGGAACAGGCGTACGTGGAACACGTTGACCAGCGGCTGGGC
>JAFAUA010000508.1 GCA_019243595.1 Acidimicrobiia bacterium | reverse complement strand
GAGGTCGCAGGTCGAGTCGGGCTCTCAGCCCGCGGGGTCGTCTACTGCGTTGCCGCGGTGCTGGCCGTGCAGATCGCAGTCGGCGCCGGCGGGCGGGCCGACCGCCAGGGCGCACTCAAGAGCGTGGCGGACGAGCCCTTCGGCCACGCCCTCGTCGTCATCCTGACGGCAGGGTTCGCGGCGTACGCGCTGTGGCGCTTCGCCAAGGCCGCTGCGGGAGCAGGTGAGGGAAAGGGCCACGAGAACGGTGCCAAGGGCGTTGCGAAGCGCCTTGCCGACGTTGGCCGCGGCGCCATATATGTCGCCTTCCTCTACACCGCCATCCGCTTACTGACCACCGGCAACGCCGGTGGTGGCAGCGACCAAGAAGCGAAGACGTGGTCGGCCCGGCTGATGGCTCATCACGGTGGCCAGTGGGCCGTGTTGATCGCCGGCGCCGTCGTGGTCGTCATCGGTGTCGTCCTGATCGTTCGTGCCTTCGCCCAGAAGTTCGAAGACCACCTCGACGTCAAGCAGATGAACCGATGGGAGCAGGTCTGGCTTCCTCGGTTGGGAATCGTCGGGTACGGCGCTCGCGGCGTCGTGGCCGCGCTCATCGGCGTCTTCGTCATCCAGGCCGCGGTGACCTTCGACCCCCAGAAGGCGGTCGGCGTCGACGGCGCCGTCAAGCGGCTGGCTGGGGAACCGTACGGCCCGTTCCTCCTGGCGCTCGTCGCGCTCGGTCTTCTCGGGTTCGGCCTCTTCTCGTTCGTTGAGGCCCGCTGGCGCAAAGTCTTGGACGACTAGCGCTTCAGGCAACGAGGTTGCACAACAGCTCCGAGGGGGTACGCCTCATTGGAGAACACAAGGAGGACCCGCTGTGGCTAGTTGGCTTATCGGCGTCATCGTCGTCGCCGCTCTCTTCGTCATCGTCCTGGTCGCGCTCACCGCAGTGCGCATGCAACGTCGGCGCAGACTGCGCCGTCAGTTCGGCCCCGAGTACGACCGAACGGTCGACGAGCGGGGTCGTCGGAAGGCAGAGAACGAACTGGCCCAACGTGCCGAGCGCCGCGAACAGGTCGACCTGAAGCCGTTGGCGCCCGAAGCGCGCAGGCTCTACGCCGCCTCCTGGGAACAGGTGCAGGCCAGGTTCGTGGACGCGCCGGCCGATGCTGTTCAAGAGGCCGACGTGCTCGTCGCCAAGGTGATGCGGGACTGCGGATATCCGGTCGACGGCTTCGACGATCGCAGCGACTTCGTGTCGGTCGATCATCCGCACCTCGTCGAGGACTACCGCGCCGCGCACCGCACCGCAGTTGCCGACACCGGAGGCACCGTGAGCACCGAAGATCGGCGACAGGCGATGGTCCACTTCCGCTCCTTGTTCGAGGCCCTCCTCGACGATCAGCACGACATGACCGATCGCAGGACTGGCTGATCAAGCGCTCAACGATCGGCGAATAGTGCTTGTTGACACGCCGCGCTTGAGAGACGCATTCGGCATTCCTTGAACGCGAACCCAGGCGGGTTCAACCGGTCAGCGGAACAGGCTCGGTGAGTCGCTCGGCCATCGCTGTCTTCATGACTCTTCTCGCATGGGCGCAGCTGCACGGCAGCCCCCACGGCTGTGGCCATTAGGGGCGTGCGAGTCGACCAAGAATTGCCCCGAGGCTGTCGATTGGCGGCGCTGGCGATCGTGTAGAGGGTGAGGAGCCGGAGAGACTGGCACCACGACGTCAGGAGCGAGCAATGGGCGCAATCGCAGTTCACGAGTTCATGAGCCTCGACGGCGTGATCGACGCGCCGACGTGGACGGCTGAGTACGGGTTCGACCCCAAGATGGGCGAGGCCATCGCCGAAGCGACGTCGGTCTGCCGCGGCATCCTCCTCGGCCGAACCACCTTCGAGATGTTCGAGCCCGCGTGGTCGACCCGGACGGTCGAGGAGGACCCGGGAGCGCCGTTCTTCAACGACACGACGAAGTACGTCGTCTCGAGCACCCTGACCGACCCGACGTGGCAGAACTCCGAAGTCCTCGGCGCCTACGACGCCGACACCATCCGCCGCCTCAAGGACGAGGTCGACGGCGGCCTGTACGTGAGCGGGAGCGCCACCCTGGTGCGGGCGATGCTCGCCGACGGGCTCGTGGACGACCTCCACCTGTTCGTCTACCCGCTCACCCGAGGACAAGGCCCGCGGCTGTTCCCCGAGAACCCGACCGTCAAGCTGTCGCTGGCGAAGAGCGAGAGCTACGACAACGGTGTCGTCTATCTGCATTACCGGGCGGCCGCCTGATCGGGAAAGCTGTCGACCATGCGATTCGAGCTGATGACCCACGGCGCGCCGCTGCGGCAGATACAGGACCTGGCCCGGGATGCGGCAGCAGCCGGCTTTGACGGGCTCGTCGTCACCGAGGGAGCACGCACCGCGTACCTCACGTGCGCGGCGGCCGCCCTCGCCGCTGACATCGACATCAGCACCGGAATCGCGGTGGCGTTCCCCCGAAGCCCGATGATCACGGCCCAGTCGGCCTGGGAGCTCGCCGAGCTGTCGAAGGGCCGGTTCCGCCTCGGGATCGGCACGCAGGTGCGCGCCCACATCGAACGCCGCTACGCCGAGTCGTTCGACCCGCCGGGTCCGCGCCTACGCGAGTACGTGCAGGCGCTGCGGGCCATCTTCGTGGCCTTCCGCGGCGAGACACCCCTCGAGTTCTCCGGGACCTATTGGTCGTTCTCCCTCCTGCCGGCGCAGTGGTCACCGGGTCCGATCGACGCCGACAACCCGCCGATCGACATCGCCGCTGTAAGCCCGTGGATGTTGCGCATGGCGGGCGAGGTGGCCGACGGGGTGCACGTGCATCCGCTCAACTCGCCGACGTACCTCAAGGAGACGGTGCGGCCCTGCGTCGCCGAGGGCGCCAGGCGAGCGGGACGCGATGCCGCGCACGTCGAGCTGGCGGTACCCGTGTTCACGGCGGCTGGGGACACTGAAGAGGCGCAGCAGCGCTGGTGGGAGATGGCGCGCGCCCAGGTCGCCTTCTACGGGTCGACGCCGAACTACGCGTTCATCTTCGACCAGCTCGGCTTCGAGGGCACGACGGCGAAGATCCGCGAGCGGCAGAAGGCCGGCGACTTCGCGGGGATGGCGAACGTTCTCGACGACGACCTGCTCGCCCACTTCGTCGTGCGTGGCACGTGGTCCCAACTGCCGGACCTGATCGTCGACCGCCTCGACGGCGTCGCGGCGCGCGCCATCGCCTACTTCGCGGGCGCGACCTGGGGCCAGGACCGGGCCTGGCAGGAGCAGTGGGGTCAGGTGGCGCGGGCGGTCGGCGA
>JAFAUA010000464.1 GCA_019243595.1 Acidimicrobiia bacterium | reverse complement strand
CGCAAGCACATCGAGAAGGACGCCGCCCTCGAGCGCCGCTTCCAGCCCGTGTACGTCGGCGAGCCGTCGGTCGAAGACAGCATCGCCATCCTGCGCGGTCTCAAGGAGCGCTACGAGGTGCACCACGGCGTGCGCATCCAGGACGCGGCGCTGGTCGCGGCCGCGGTGCTTTCGAACCGCTACGTGACCGGACGCTTCCTGCCCGACAAGGCCATCGACCTCATCGACGAGGCCGCGTCGCGCCTGCGCATCGAGATCGACTCCATGCCGACGGAGATCGACGTCGTCGAGCGACGCATGCGCCAGCTGGAGATCGAGCGCGTCGCGCTCTCCAAGGAGACCGACGCCGCTTCCAAGGAGCGGCTCGAGAGCCTCGACCACGAGCTGGCCGAGCTGCGCGAGCAGGCGTCGGCCATGAAGGCCCACTGGGAGGCCGAGAAGGAAGCGATCGACCGTATTCGCGTCGTGAAGGAGGAACTCGAGCAGAAGCGCATTGAGCTCGAGCGCGAGACCGACCTCGAGCGCGCCGCCGAGATCCGTTACGGCCAGATCCCCGAGCTCGAGCGCCGCGTCGAGGAGGCCACCGAGGCCCTCGACGTGCTTCAGTCGACCCAGCGCATGCTGAAGGAAGAGGTCGACGAGGAGGATGTCGCCGAGGTCGTCAGCAAGTGGACCGGCGTTCCGGTCGCCAAGCTCATGGAGGGCGAGGTCCAGAAGCTGATCCGCATGGAGGACGTCCTCCACGAGCGCGTGATCGGCCAGGAAGAGGCGGTCGAGGCCGTCTCCAACGCCATCCGCCGTTCGCGGGCCGGCCTGTCCGACCCCCACAAGCCGATCGGCACCTTCTTGTTCCTCGGCCCGACAGGTGTCGGCAAGACCGAGCTGGCGCGCGCCGTCGCCGAGTTCCTCTTCGACGACGAGCGGGCCACGGTCCGCATCGACATGGGCGAGTACCAGGAGAAGCACACCGTCGCCCGCCTCATCGGCGCGCCGCCGGGCTACGTCGGCTACGACGAGGGCGGTCAGCTCACCGAGGCCGTGCGCCGGCGTCCGTACTCGGTCGTGCTCCTCGATGAGATCGAGAAGGCCCATCCCGACGTGTTCAACGTGCTGTTGCAGGTGATGGACGACGGCCGCCTGACCGACGGCCAGGGACGCACCGTCGACTTCACCAACGTCGTGCTGATCATGACGTCGAACCTGCCGGGCGATCCGCGTGACTACTTCAAGCCCGAGTTCGTCAACCGCATCGATGAGATCATCCGTTTCCGGTCGTTGACCGAGGCCGACATCGCCAAGATCGTCGACATCCAGCTGCGGCACGTGAGCGACCGTCTCGCCGAGCGCCGTCTGACGCTGGAGGTCACGGCTGAGGCCCGGGCCTGGGTGGCCCGCACCGGCTACGACGAAGCGTTCGGCGCCCGCCCCCTCAAGCGGGTCATCCAGCGGGAGGTCAGCGACCCGCTGGCGCTGGCGATCCTCGAGGGTCGCTACAGCGACGGCAGCGTGGTGCACGTCGACGTGGCCGACGGCGACCTAGTCCTGAAGTAAGCCCCAGGCGTCGAAGCCGGCGTCGAGGTACCCCGGCAGCCGGCGCAGGTCATTGCGCAGCATGTCGACGAGCGCGGCGCGCGTCTCCTCGTCGAGCTCGACCTCGTCGTCGGTGATGGGGACGGTGATCCGGCGCTGGATCCGTGGGGGGAGGGGACGCTCCTCCCACAACCCCGGCCGCAATCGCACTTCGGCGCGCACGACCGTGCCACCGACCAGGCGCGCCGTCGGCCGCAGCTTTCGCCGACCCGTGCTCGGATGGTGCTCGACGTCGAGGTCCTCGGGCTGCCACCCCGGGTCGACACCGAGGAACTCGAAGACGCGAGCGAGCGTCTCGGCGCGCCGGTCCTTCAGATCCTCGGCGAGGATGACGAGCAGCTGGGCGCGGTCGAAGTGCTCGAGCAAGTGCTCGATCTGCAGCGCGTAGGAGCTCGGTATCAGGTAACGGCTGTCGAGGAGCAGCGCTTCTTTGATCGGCCGCCCTTCGGAGCCGACGGCGAGGGCGTCGATGTAGCCGGACCGCATGCGGGCGACCGGCTCGCGCAGCACGTACACAAGCCGGGCGTCGGGGATCGTCGCCGCCATCCGCTCGGCAACACCGGGGAGCAGCGGGTGCATCGAGTAGGTCGGCGACGCCTCGCCGATTGCCACCGCGTCGCCCGCGTCGCGGAAGTGGCTCGTGTACCACTTCAGTCCGCGCCGCCACGCGAAGTTCTCGACGAAGAAGTTGAGCTCCTTGGTGGCCGGCATGAACACCTGGGGGTGCCCGCGGAGGTAGTGGTACAGGCTCGTGGTGCCCGCCTTCTGGGCGCCGACGACGATGAAGTTGGGAAGGGTCACGCGTTCCGCACCCTCACTGGCGCCGGGCGTACAGGAGGCAGTAGAGGGTGCCGTCGCCGACCGACGCCTCGAGCTCGAGGCCGCCGCGTCGGAGGGCGTCGAGCACGTCGGCGCGGTCGACGGCGGCGCCGACCCACTGTGCCTCCTTCGTGCCCCGGGGGCGGCGCCGGAGGGCGGCGCGCAGGCGATCCGCGAGCCCGGGGTCGGGGCGGTTCTCGGGGAGGTGGGCGGCGGGATCCTCGCTGACGTGGAACAGCGTCCAGCCGCCTGGGCGCAGCACCCGTCCCATCTCGGCGATGTAGTTGCAGGTCACCGCCGGGTCGGGGACGTGGAGGAACACGAGGAACGAGTAGGCGACGTCGACGCTGGCGTCGGGGATCGGCGACAGATCGCGGCCGTTGCCGAGGACGACCTCGACGTTGTCCAGCCCGGCGAGATTCGTCGCGGCGTGGGAGACCATCTCCTTGGAGACGTCGAGGCCGACGACAGATTCCGCGCGTTGGGCGAGGGCGCGCGTGATGCGGCCGACGCCACAGCCGACATCCAGCACTCGATCCCGCCTGGTGACCTGGACGTCGAACGGCTCGAGGGTGCGGTCGAGCGTCTCCTCCCCCGAGCGCCAGAACTCGTCGGAATCGGGGTGGGCGTAGTCGAGCGTCGAGTGCACGAACCACATGGGGTTCTCGCGGGCTCTGCGGTCCCAGAAGGAGCGCATGGCGTTGGTGCTGGCGGACCCGCCCGGCGTCTGCTCCATCGTCGGCCAGACGCTACGCTGGTCGGACCGTCGTATCGCTGCTCAGGAGAACGCGCGTGCCCGGAACAGTCGTCGTCGGCACCCAGTGGGGTGACGAGGGCAAGGGCAAGCTCACCGACCTGCTCGCCAAAGAGATGGCGATGGTGGTGCGCTACCAGGGCGGGCACAACGCCGGCCACACCGTCGTCGTCGACGGCGAGACCTTCGCCCTGCAGCTGCTCCCGAGCGGGATCCTCTACGACTACATCACACCCGTGATCGGCAATGGCGTGGTCGTCGACCCGTCCGTGCTCCTCGACGAGTGCGACGCCCTGGGCGCCAAGGGCATCGACTGGTCCCGGCTCAAGGTCAGCGGCAACGCCCATCTGATCCTGCCGTACCACCAGGAGCTCGACATGATGACCGAGCGCTACCTGGGCAAGGCCAAGCTCGGGACCACCAAGCGCGGCATCGGTCCTGCCTACGCCGACAAGGCGGCGCGCGTCGGCCTGCGCGTGCAGGACCTGCTCGACCCCAAGATCTTCCGCCAGAAGCTCGACGTGGTCATCAAGGAGAAGAACCAGATCCTCGCCAAGGTCTTCAACCGGCTCCCGCTGTCGGCCGACGACATCGCGGCGCGGTACCTCGACGAGCTCGCACCCCGTCTCGAGCCGATGATCGCCGACACCGTGCACCTGGTGCACGAGGCGCTCGGCGCCGGCCAGCACGTGTTGTTCGAAGGGGCGCAGGCGACCTTCCTCGACCTCGATCAGGGCACCTATCCGTTCGTCACATCGTCGAACCCGGTGGCGGGCGGGGCGTGTACCGGCGCAGGCGTCGGCCCTCGCGACCTGGAGCGCATCATCGGGATCGCCAAGGCCTACGTGACGCGCGTCGGCTCGGGTCCGTTCCCCACCGAGCTGTTCGACGAGCAGGGCGACGTTCTCGTCGACCGGGGCCACGAGTTCGGCACTAACACCGGACGGCGGCGCCGCACGGGATGGTTCGACGCAGTCATGCTGCGCCACGCCGTGCGTCTCAACTCGCTGACCGAGGTCGCGCTCACCAAGCTCGACGTCCTCGATCCCTTCGAGACGGTCAAGGTGTGCGTGGCCTACGAGGCCGACGGCGTCCGGTACGAGCACGTGCCGTACCACCAGTCGGTGTTGCACAAGGTGAAGCCCGTGTACGAGGAGATGCCGGGCTGGCAGACCGAGCTCAGCGCCGTCACGCGACCCGGCGACCTCCCCACCGAGGCCCGCGACTACATCGCTCGCCTCGAGGAGCTCGTCGGCGTTCCCGTCAGCTACGTGGGCGTCGGCCCCGGCCGCGACCAAACCGTTTATCTCGCGGCGTGAGGGTTTGCGTCGTCGGCAGCGGCGGGCGCGAGCACGCCCTTGCGCATGTGTTGGCGCGCACGGCCGAGATCGTTGTCACGCCCGGCAACCCCGGGATCCCCGGGTCGGTGGCGACGCCGCCCGAAGAGGTCGAGGCCGACCTCTATGTGATCGGGCCCGAGCAGCCGCTCGTCGACGGGTTGGGCGACCGGTTGCGGGCGAAGGGCAAGCTCGTGTTCGGTCCGGGCGCCGACGGTGCGCGCCTTGAGGGCTCGAAGGCGTGGATGAAGCAGGTGCTGGCCGACGCCGGTGTGCCGACGGCCCGCCACGGCACGTTCACCGAAGCCGGCGCCGCGCTCGAGTTCCTCAAGTCACTGCCGGGCCCGTACGTCGTCAAGACCGACGGGCTGGCCGCCGGGAAAGGCGTGCTGGTCACCGAGTCACTCGACGAGGCGGCCGACGACGTGGGGTC
Organism: Acidimicrobiia bacterium; assembly: GCA_019243595.1. GTDB lineage: Bacteria > Actinomycetota > Acidimicrobiia > Acidimicrobiales > AC-14 > CADDZP01. Next base: position 3,300 of record JAFAUA010000464.1, on the reverse strand, counting down.
GAAGCTCTCCGGCTCGGCGTTCGGCGACGCCGGCCGCACGGTCGTCATCGAAGAGGGCCTGGACGGCCCTGAGCTGTCGATCCTCGCCGTGTGCGACGGGACGCGCGCCGTTGCCCTCGCTCCCGCCCAGGACTTCAAACGAGTCGGCGACGGCGACACCGGCCCCAACACGGGCGGCATGGGTGCGTACTCGCCGGTCCCCGCCGCCGGCGCCGACGTCGTGGACGTGGTGATGGACACGGGCGTTGTACCGACGCTGGCCGCCCTGCGTGCCCAGGGCATCGACTACCGCGGCGTGCTCTACGCCGGACTGATGCTGACTTCCGACGGCCCGAAGATGCTCGAGTACAACGTGCGCTTCGGTGATCCCGAAGCGCAGGTCGTGCTGCCCCGGCTCTCGAGCGACCTCGCCGCCCTCCTCGCGGAGGCGGCGGCGGGCGACTTGCGTAGTCAACCGGCGTTCGTCGACGACGCGTGCGTGACCGTGGTGCTTGCGTCCGAGGGCTACCCGACGTCCCCCCGTACGGGCGACGTGATCGAGGGCCTCGGGGACGCGTCGGCGCTGCCGGGCGTCACCGTTTTCTGCGCGGGCGTCGGCCGCGATGACGCCGGACGCCTGCTCACCGCGGGCGGGCGGGTGCTCGACGTGACGGCCACGGGAGCCACCATTGCCGAGGCCCGGGAGCGGGCCTACGCCGCCGTCGACCGCATCCGCTGGTCGGGTAGACACCATCGCACCGACATCGCCGAAAACGCTGCTAAGGATGGAACGTGAAGGTCGCAATCCTGATGGGCTCGCCCAACGACCGGGACAAGATGGCTGCGGCCGTCAAGACCCTGGAAGAGTTCGGACTCGAGCCCGACGAACGGGTCCTGTCCGCCCACCGCACGCCCGCCGCCGTCGTCGAGATGGCTCGCGGCGCCCGGGACAACGGCTACGTCGCATTCATCTGCGGCGCCGGCATGGCCGCCCACCTGGCCGGTGCCGTCGCCGCCCACACGACGCTGCCGGTCGTCGGCGTGCCGCTGAGCGGCGGCGCCCTCAACGGCGTCGATGCCCTCTACGCCACCGTGCAGATGCCCAAGGGGATCCCGGTGGCGACCGTCGCCATCGACGGCTCTCAGAACGCGGCGCTGCTGGTGGTCGAGATGCTGGCGATTTCCGACGACGGGCTACGCAAGCGGCTCGACGACTACCGGGCCCAGTGGAGCCCCGGTTAGTGAATCGCGCTGAGGACCGGGATGGCGAGGACGGCGGTCGCAGCCGTCGCGGCCACGCTGGCGAGCAGCCGGCCGCTCATGCCCCGGCCTCGACGGCCCTTCGACACTGTCGAGCGCACGCCCGACGCCTGCAGGGCGCAGGGGACGCACAGGGGCGCCTTGTCCGGACCGTGGGCGTAGACGAGGCAGTCGGCGCAGAACGGGCGCCGGCAGGTACGGCACATACCCGTGGCGTCTTCGAAGAGATGCTTGTCGCACTGGGTGGTTTCCGCCATCGCAGTGTCTTGCATCGGCACATGGCGGCCCGGCCTTGATAGAGCGGTATTCGCTGCCCCCCATGTCGGGTTTGTTCACCGACCAGGCCCGCCTGGCCCTGTGGCTGGAGGTGGAGATCCTGGCCGTGGAGGCCTGGGCGTCACTCGGCGTGGTTCCCGAGGCCGACGCCAAGGCGGTGCGTGAGCGGGCACCGGCCGTGACCAGCGACTTTGTGGTCGCCGTGCAGGAGCGGGAGAAGGTCACCGACCACGATCTGGCTGCCTTCGTCGACGTCGTCCAGCAGGGGATCGGCGGGCCGGCGGCCGCCTGGGTCCACTACGGGCTGACCTCCAGCGACGTGGTCGACACCGCATTGGGCGCCACCCTGGCCCGGGCCGCCGACCTGTTGGTCGACGCCAGCGGTCAACTGGTGGCCGCCCTCAAGGCCCAGGCTCTGGCCTACCGGGACACGCCGATGGTCGGGCGCACCCACGGCATGCACGCCGAGCCCACCACGCTCGGCGCCAAGCTCGTCCTCTGGTGCCTGCAGGCCGACCGCGACCGGGCGCGCCTGCGGGCGGCCCGTGACGCGATTGCCGTCGGCAAGGTGTCGGGCGCCGTGGGCACGTACTCGAACATCGACCCGGCCGTCGAGGCCCAGGTCTGCGCCGGCCTCGGCCTGAAGCCCGTGCCCGCCAGCCAGGTCGTCGCCCGCGACCGCCACGCCGAGTTCCTCTGGGCGTGCGCGTCGGTGGGGGCGTCGATCGAGCAGTTCGCCACCGAGATCCGCCACCTCGCCCGCACCGAGGTCGGCGAGGTCGAGGAACCCTTCCGGGCCGGGCAGAAGGGGAGCTCGGCGATGCCCCACAAGCGCAACCCGATCCTGGCCGAGCGCCTGGCCGGCCTTGCCCGGGTGCTGCGCGGCAACCTTTCGGCCGGCCTCGAAGACGTCGCCCTCTGGCACGAGCGCGACATCTCCCACTCGTCGGTGGAGCGCGTGATCCTCCCCGACTCGTCGCTGCTCGCCTACTACCTGCTGGTGAAGATGCGCGGCATCGTCGAGGGCATGCAGGTGCACCCCGAGCGCATGCTCGAGAACATCGAGCGCTCGTACGGCCTGGTTTTCAGCCAGCCCGTGCTGCTGGCACTGATCGACAGCGGCCTGGCGCGCGACGACGCCTATCGCATCGTGCAGGAGGCGGCGCGGACAGCGTGGTCGCATCGCAAGCCGCTACGCGAGGTCCTCGAGCAGGACGACCGCGTGTCTGTGCCGAGCGAGGTGCTCGATCGGGCGTTCAGTCTCGACCAGTCGCTGCGCAATGTCGGACTCGTTTTCGAAGCCTTGGAGGATGTCGACGTATGAGTAAGCCGCTGTATTCGGGGAAGGTCCGCGACGTCTACGACGCCGGCGACGACAAGTTGCTGTTCGTGGCGTCGGACCGCATCTCGGTCTTCGACGTGGTGCTGCCCGAACCGATTCCCGACAAGGGACGCGTGCTCACCGCCATCAGCGCGTTCTGGTTCGGCGAAACCACTGACATCCTCCCCAACCACATGGTGTCCGTCGACACCGCCGACTTCCCCGACGTGGGCGTCGACGACCTGGCGGGGCGCAGCATGGTCGTCCGCCGCGCCGAGATGCTGAAGATCGAGTGCATCGTGCGCGGTTACCTGTCCGGGTCGGCGTGGAAGGAGTACAAGTCGTCGGGGACGATGCACGGCGTCCCGCTGCCCAAGGGCATGCAGGAGTCCGACCAGCTTCCCGAACCCGTGTTCACGCCGTCCACCAAGGCCGACACCGGCCATGACGAGAACATCACGGTC
>JAFAUA010000459.1 GCA_019243595.1 Acidimicrobiia bacterium | reverse complement strand
CTCGCCGGGCGGTTGTCGCCTGCCCGGTGCTCGCCCTTAGCCTCGAGCAGACGTGAAGATCACTCCGCTCCGTGTCGTGATCGCCGTCGTCGCTGTGTTCGGGCTGATCCAGCTGATCCCGAATCGGGTGTCGAACCCGCCGGCGAGACACGAGCCGCCGTGGGACAGTCCGCAGACCCTCGCTCTGGCGAAGGTGGCGTGCTTCGACTGTCACAGCAACCAGACGCGCAGCTATTGGTACGAGAAGGTCGCCCCGGTCTCGTGGTGGATCAAGAACCACGTCGACGACGGACGGGCCCGGCTCAACTTCGACGAATGGCAGCCAGGGAAGGGCGCGGGCGGCGGCAGGGCGGCCCGTACCGTCGAGCGGGGATCGATGCCCCCGTCCTTTTACACGTGGCTGGGCCGGCACTCCGACGCCAAGCTCACCCCGCAGCAGCGACAGCAGCTGGCCCAGGGTCTCGAGGCGACGCTGGGCCCCGGCGGGTTCGACGAGGGCGGACGCGACCGCCGCGGCTAGGGCGACTGGCGGCTGCTGTTGCCAGGTGAAAATCTCTCACCCGCTGGGTAAGGACCCGTCCACCAGCCAATGCTTGGGGAGGCAGCAATGGGGGACGAGGAGCGCAAATTGCGCGTGCTCCTGGTCGACGACGAGCCGGACATGCTGTATCTGTTGCAGAGCGTTGTCACGGCTGAGTCCTGGGAGATCGTCGGCCGGGCGACGAACGCGCCGGACGCCGTGCGCCTGGCCGAGCGCATCGAGCCCGACGTGGCGATCGTCGACTACCGCATGCCGGGTGAGAACGGCGTCGAACTGGCCGGACGCCTGCGCTCGCTGTGGCCGGAGATCACCAACGTCGTCTTCAGCGCCATGGACGTCGAGCGCGAGGTGCTCGCTTCGGGGCACGTCGACCGCTTCGTCCGCAAGGGTGACCTCAAGAACCTGCGGACCGTGCTCGACCAGCTCAACAACGCGTTCGAGCACAAGCGCCCGTAGTCGCGTTACTCCAGCTGGAAGTCCTGGGGCGGGCAGATGTCCGCCGGGGATTGGGCCTCCGCCCGCGCTGCGGTCTCACCGTGAGGCGCTTCTGTGAAGTGCGTCCGGCGGTGGGAGTTGTCGCAGAACGGTTCGTTCTCGGACTTGCCGCAGCGGCAGAGGGCCAGGCGCGTCTCTTCGGCGAGGACGCCGCCTGTCTCCGGGTCGAGGACCCGTAGGTTGCCGCGAACCAGGAGCGGCCCGTCGTGCATCGGAACCATCGTCGTCTGCTCGGGTGCCGGCTCCGACTCACCGCCTCGCGTATAGCGGAGGGCACCCGTCGGACACTTGTGGATGGTGGCGATGATCTGGTCGGCGTCGGCGCCGTCGACGTCGACCCAAGGCCGCTTCTTCAGGTTGAAGACCGAGTGGAGCGCTCGGAGGCAGATGCCGGTGTGGATGCACCGCGTCGAGTCCCAGAAGACGGTGAGGTCGTCCTTTTCATACGAGCGCGTCGCCATGGCCGCCCAGTTTGACCGGGCGCCGGCCCCATGCCACGGCGGCGCGCTCGGACAAGCGCAACCTCGGTGATGTGGTCGGGCTGACGCCGCTACTTCAGGGCGGCGCCGATCACGTTGGCGAGGGCGTGCAGGAAGGCGACGGCTGCGTCGTCGAAGGAGCGGACGGTCGATGTCTGCGCGAGGAGCACACCCCTGACCCCACCTGGTCCGAGCACGGGGACGGCGACGGCTGAGCGCGTCTCGGGCGCGAGGGTCCCGGTGTCGAAGCGCCGCTCGGACGCGACGTCGTCAACGATCACCGCAGCCCTGGCCAGGACCGTAAAGCCGGCGAGCGATCCGCTGCCCGGCGGAACGGCCGCAAGCGCATCGTCGGGCGAGGCGGCCCGAACGGCCAGCTTGCCGTCGTCTTCCACCTCGAGGATGAGCGCCCTGTCCGCGCCGAGCAGGCGCCGGGCCGCTTCGACCGTCTCGTGCAGGAGCGTGTCGTCGGCCGACGCACTGTCGCTTCCCTTGGCGACGGCGCGGGCGCCGAGCACGGCGACTGCCGACGCCCGAAGGTCGCGGATGCGCAGCTCGTCGTCGAGGCGGCGTTGCTCGCGCAGGTCGCGGAACACGATGATGCGTCCGAGCAGGTCGCCATCACGGGAGCGCACCGGTCGCATCATGAAGTGGCAGGGAACCGTCGAACCATCGGCGTGTGGCGTCGG
>JAFAUA010000433.1 GCA_019243595.1 Acidimicrobiia bacterium | reverse complement strand
ATGGGGCCACCAGAGAAAGGGGGTGGTCCAGCTGAGCGATAGTCGTTATGGGACCCTGGAGGTGGCTGGCCGCTAGGACGGCAGCTGGACCGGCTGGCGAATCCCCGTCAGCCACCGCTCGAGTACCGGTCGGGGAGTGGTCCCTCCCGAAGTAGCACGGGCACTCGGGTTTGTTTTCAGCACATTCTCTGGAACGGGGGCGCTTCTTCCGAGGCGCCCCCGTTCCGCGTCTGGGGTGCTGACGTAGATTCCCTGGACGATGAGCAGGCCCCGGAACTTCGAAGAGAACCGCTTCATGGGCGACAAGCGCACGATGCGGGTTCACGACCTCGACAACGCCACCGACCAGTGCGCCATCGACGACATCGAGGCCGCCGAGTCCTACCTGGCCTTCGGGCCCGACAGCCTGCCCGAGGCCCGCAACCGCGGCTACCACGCCTGCCGCCACTGCAACCCGGCTGACGAAGTGGCCTGAGCGGGTGGCCACCATGGACGGGGCGATCCCGTCCGGCGACCTGAAGCTGGCAGCCCACATCGCCCAGCCCGCTCGGGCCGCAGCCGGGCCCCGGTCGGCGCTCGTCGTGTGCCACGGCTTTCCCGCCGGTCCCGGCGGCGCCCTGACCTCGGCGCAGACCTACCCCGATCTGGCCGACCACCTGGCCGCCGAGACCGGGTGGACGGTGCTCGCCTTCAACTTCCGGGGCACGGGAGAGTCCGAGGGCAACTTCTCGCTCGAAGGATGGCTCGATGATGTCGTCGCTGTCGTGGACCACGCCGTCGACATGCCCCGTATCGGCGGGGTGTGGGTGGCGGGCTCCAGCGCTGGTGGCTCACTTGCTCTCTGCGCAGCCGCCGACGACGACCGGATCCGGGGTGTGGCGACCCTGGCCGCGCCCGCGGATTTCGACGACTGGGCCAGCGACGCCCGCGGTTTGATCGCGCAATGCCGGAGCGTGGGCGTGATCCGGGACGCTGACTTTCCGGAGGACGTGGAAGCGTGGACCAGCGAGTTCAAGACGGTGCGCCCGCTCGCGGCGGTCGGGGGCATCCCGCCGCGACCGCTGCTGCTGATGCACGGCTCCGACGATTCGACCGTGCCGGTCAGCGACGCCCGGGCGCTCGCCGACGCCGCCGACGGGCAGGCTGATCTGCGAGTGATCGCGGGCGCCGGACACCGTTTGCGGCACGACCCGCGGGCGATCGCGGCGCTGATGGGATGGATGGAAAGGCAGGGAGTCGGATGAGTTTGAACGGCAAGACCTTCATCGTCACTGGGGCTACGAGCGGGATCGGCCAGGCGACGGCCAGGGAGCTCGCACAGCGAGGGGGGAAGGTTTTCATCACCGCCCGCTCAGAGGAGAAGGCCAGGCCCGTGCTCGACGAGCTCGGTGGCGACGCCGACTACCTCCAGCTCGAGCTCGGCGACCTGGACTCGGTGCGCCAGTGCGCCAAGGACTTCGTTGCGCGCGACGAACCGCTGCACGGTCTCATCAACAATGCCGGCCTGGCCGGTCAGCGGGGCATCACCGACAGCGGCTTCGAGCTGGCGTTCGGCACCAACCACGTCGGCCATTTCCTGTTCACCAACCTCCTGCTCGACAAGTTGAAGGAGTCGGCGCCGGCGCGCATTGTCAACGTGTCGAGTCAGTCTCACTACGACGCCAAGGGGATTGACTACACCGCTGTTCGCAAGCCGACGAAGAGCATCACCGGGATGCCCGAGTACGCCGTGTCGAAGCTCGCCAACGTGGTTCATGCCCAAGAACTGGCCCGCCGCCTCGACGGCACTGGCGTGACGGCGTACTCGCTTCATCCGGGTGTCATTGCGTCCAACGTGTGGCGCCGCGTGCCATGGCCCTTCGACGCCCTCATGAAGCTGTTCATGAAGAGCAACGAAGAGGGGGCCCGTACGTCGGTGTACTGCGCCACGTCGCCTGACGTGGCCAACGACAGCGGCAAGTACTACGACAACCGCAAGGAGAAGGAGCCCAACAAAGTGGCCACCCCCGAGCTGGGCGCCGAGCTGTGGGCCAAGAGCGAGGAGTGGACAGCCTCATGACGTTGACCGTCGACGATCTCATCGCCATCGAGGAGATCAAGCGCCTCAAGTACAAGTACGTGCGCTGCCTCGACCAGAAGCGGTGGGACGAGATCGCCGAGCTGTTCGTTCCTGATGCCGTCGCCTCCTACGGCGGTGGTGCGTGGGCGTTCGAGGGTCGCGACGCCATCGTGCAGTTTCTTCGTGACTCGATGGGCTCCCAGCAGTTCCTGAGCGCACACCGTGTGGGTCAGCCGGAGATCGACGTCACCGGGCCGGACACGGCCAAGGCAACGTGGGCGCTGATGGACCTCGTCCTGCAGCTCGAGTTTGGCGTCGACATCCGCGGCGCCGCCTTCTACGAGGACGAGTACGTCAAGGTCGACGGCGAGTGGAAGATCAAGTCGACGGGCTACAAGCGCACCTATGAGGAGCTCGAGCCCCGCGCCAAGGACATCACCCTCACTGCCCACATCTACGACACCGGCGGACGCAGCAGCCTCAACGGCTGACGGCTGCGCCGTCTAGGCGTGCTTGATGGCCTTGTCGATGGCGTCGCGCAGGGTCGCGGCGTTGGCCTTCGGGTCCTCGGCCTCGGTGAGGTAGCGCACGACGACGAAGCGGCGGGCACCGGCGGCGGCCATCAGCTTCACACTGTCGGGCGTGACACCACCGGTGACGAACCACGGCGTCTTGGCCCGCTCGACGACGTAGGTGAGGTACCGCAGGCCGGTGCCCGCGCGGCCGGGCTTGGTCGGGGTCTGGGAGACGGGACCGGCGGACAGATAGTCGACGGGCTCCTCAAGCGCACCGTCCAGGTCGTTGGGCGCGTGGGTCGACAGCCCGACGATGGCATCGGGCCCGAGCAGCCGGCGGGCGAGCGAGGGCGGGGCGTCGTCCTGGCCGACGTGGACGCCGTCGGCCTCGACCTCGAGGGCCAGATCGGGCCGGTCGTTGAGGATGAACGGCACGCCGTGGGCCCGGCACACCTTCTGCACGAGACGGGCGCGCTCGAGGATCGCCCGGGCCTCCAGGTTCTTGTCACGGAGCTGCACGATGTCGACGCCCCCGGCGATGCACGCGTCGACGAACTGCTCGAGGTCGGGCCGGTCCGGGGTGCAGAGATACAGGCAGCGGTTGGCGAGATCAGCCATGGACTCTGCTCAGCCGCCGGCCACGGCCCGCACCAGCTCCAAGCGGTCGCCGTCGGAGAGGACCGTGGTCGCCGTCTCCCGTCGGGCCACGGGCTCGCCGTTGCGCTCGACAACCACCCACTTGGCGCCCAACCCGAGGCGCCCCAGCAGATCGCTCAGGGTTGCCCCGTCGTCGAGCTCGACCGCGTTCCCGTTCGCCACGACCTGCACAAACGAAAACGTACAGCGCTCGAGCGTTCACAGTCCGTGGCCGGTAGGCTCGTTTCCGTGGTCATGGTCGATGCGGTGGTGCGGCTGGAGCACGTGCGGCGGCGGTTCGGTGACGTCGTCGGTCTGGCCGACCTCAACCTGGCGGCACCGAAGGGCTCGGTGACCGTGCTGCTCGGTCCCAACGGCTCGGGCAAGACCACCGCGGTGCGCACGATCACCGGTGCTCTCCGGCCCGACGGCGGACAGGTCGAGGTGTTCGGCATCGACCCCGACGTCGACGGCGAGAGCGTCCGGCGCCGTTGCGGCGTGGTGTCTGCCAAGCCGGCGCTGTACGACCGTCTCTCGGGTCGGGACAACCTGCGCTACGCGGCCGACCTCTGGGGCATCGTGGACGAAAAGCCGATCGAGGAGAGCGCCGCCCGGTTCGGCATCGACGACGCTCTCGACCTGCGCGTGGGCGGCTATTCGACGGGGATGAAGACGCGGCTGGCTCTGGCCCGCGCCATCCTCCATGACCCCGACCTCCTGCTCCTCGACGAGCCGACGTCGGGCCTCGACCCCGAGTCGTCCCACGCCGTCCTCGCTCTGATCGACGAGATGGCGGCCGACGGCAAGACCGTCGTGATGTGCACGCACCTGTTGCTCGAGGCCGAAGGCCTGGCCGACCAGGTCGTGATACTTGAGCAGGGCCGCGACCTGATCGCCGGTCCCCCCGATGCCCTCGTCGCCCGCTACTGGCCAAACCCGCGCGTGCTCGTCGACGCCGAAGAGCGGGCGTCGCTCGACGCGTTGGCGACCATGACGGGCGTCGTCTCCTATGAGCGAAACGGCGGAGGCGCAACCGTCGCCCTCGACGACCTGCAACGGGTGCCCGACCTGGTCGCGGCGTTGGCGTCGCGGGGCGTGCGTCTGACGCGTGTCGTACCCCACGAGCCATCGCTCGAGGAGCTGTACTTCGCGGTGCGCGATCGGGGGGTCGAGTGAAGGGCCGGCGCTCGCGCCTCTGGGTCGTCGCCCGCACCGAGCTGCGTCAGCTCCGCCAGAGCCCCGACTTCTGGCTGCCGATGCTGATCCTCGCCGGGCTGTTCTTCGTCGTGATCCCGACGATCCTGCTGTTCGCCATCACCCACGTCCACAACGACACGGTCGTGGCCAAGGTGGCGACAACCCTCGACGTGCTGCCGCCGCGGGCCAAGGCGGCGATCCACGGTTTCAGCCCGGCCGGCCGTACGTCGTATGCCCTCGCCGTCTACTTGTTCGCGCCGCTCGCCGTCATCGTCCCGATGACGATCTCGACGGCCGTCGGCGCCAACGCCCTCGTCGGCGAAAAGGAACGGGGGACCGGCGAGTTCCTCGCCCATTCGCCGGCGACCGAGCGCGAGATCTACCTCGGCAAGCTCGTAGCCAGCCTTCTTCCCGGCTATGTGACGACGATCATCGGGTTCGGCGTGTACTCGCTGATCGTGAACCTGCTCGTAGGTCCGCAGGTCGGCGGCTGGTTCTTCCCGACGACCGACTGGTGGGTGCTGATGTTCTGGGTGGTGCCACCGTTCCTGGCCATCACCCTCTCGGTCGTCCTGCGCCTGTCGGCACGAGTGCGCAGCGGTGCCGCCGCCCAGCAGGCCTCGGGTCTGGTGACCCTGCCGCTCATCATCATCGCCTATGCCCAGTCGAGCGGCGTCCTACTCGGCGCCGGGCAGACGGCGATCGCCCTGGGCGCCGTGGCGTGGGTCGTCGCCATCTGGGGCCTGGCGCGCGGCGCCGGTGCCGTCACCCGGGCGAGGCTGCTCGGTGTGGAGGGCGCCACCTTGTAGGTCGGTGTAGAACGATCGACGTGGCGATCGAGATCCAGGAGCTGAGCGGCGAGAAGGAACTCACGGAGTTCATCGACTTCTACGACCGCGTCAACGAGCAGCGAGCGATCCGGTGGCAGAGCATGGTGGCGCTGGACCTGCCGATGCTCCTCGGCCAGAGCCCGTTCTCCGAGGATCGCACGCTGCGGCCGCTGGTGGCGCGCGAGAACGGCGAGATCGTCGCTCGGTGTGTCGCCGCCGTCGACCAGCGCTATCTCGACCACTGGGGCGACGACGTCGGTCATGTCGCCTTGTTCGAGGCCCTGCCCGGGACACGGATTGCCGTCCGCCAGATGATGGACGAGGCCTGCGGCTGGCTGCGCGACCAGGGCATGAAGGCGGCTCGGGCCGGCTTCGGGCTCGGCGAGTTCCCGTTCGCCATCGACTCGTACGAGGATCTGCCGCCGAACCTCGTTCGCCAGAATCCGGCCTACTACCACGCCCTTCTCAAAGACGCCGGCTTCGAGTCCGAGCAGGGCTGGGTCGACTACAAGATCGAGGTCACACCCGAGCTCGTCGATCGGTGGAAGAAGGCGCTGGACGCGGCCGGCGCCGCCGACTTCGACATCGTGCCCATGCGCGACGTGCCCAAGGACAAGCTGGTGCCGCAGTTCATCTCCACGTGGAATGCGGCGTTCGACAAGCACTGGGGCGCGGCGCCGTTCACCGAGGCGGAGTTCAGCCTGCTGGTCGACGTCCTCGGGCCGATGGGCATGCTCGATCTCTCGGTGCTCGCGTACAGCGGCGACGAGCCGGTCGGTGTGCTGTGGGTGAACCCAGAGATGACGGCGATGGCGGTGACGTCGCCGGGGCGTGAGGTCCGCGACGACGAACGCCTGAACACCCTCGGGATCGGCGTGCTGCCCCAGGCTCGGGGCAAGGGCGTCAACCTGGCGATGTCCGCGTACGCCTATCTGCAGCTCGTCGAGCGGGGCTACACCCACGTCAGCTACACGCTCGTGCTCGACGACAACTGGCCATCCCGCCGCACGGCCGAGCGCCTCGGTGCGTACGTCTGCGCCAACTACATGGTGTACCGGCGGAACCTCGGCCGCCGTTGAGGATTGTTCTCGCTCTGGCGCTGACTTCGACGCTCCTACTGGGGGCATGCGGTGGCGCGACTTCGAAGCACGCGGCTCCTACGACAACGACGTCGACGTCTACGTCGACGTCGACATCAGGACAGCCGCCGACGACGCACGTCGTGTGGATCTGGATGGAGAATCACAGCTACAGCCAGGTCATCGGCAGCAGCGCCGCGCCGTACGAGACCGCGTTGGCTCGCCAGTTCGGTACCGCGACCCACTACTCGTCGGTCGGCAGCCCGTCGCTGCCGAATTACATAGGGGCCACGTCGGGGTCGACACATGGCATCGGGGACGATGCCGGTCCCCAGACCCACGCTCTTACGTCCGACAACATCTTCCGTCAAGTGCGCGCCGCGGGCGGAATCGAGCGGAGCTTCACCGAATCGATGCCGATCAACTGCGCCCTCAGCTCGGTCGACACCTACGCGGTCAAGCACAACCCCGCGGCGTACTACACGGGCGGCAACGACCGGGCCGCCTGCGGAGTCGACGACGTGTCGTTCTCGTCGACCCTGCCACGCGGGCGGCTGCCGATGTTCTCGTTCGTGACGCCGAACCTTTGCCACGACACCCACGACTGCTCGGTGGGGGTAGGCGACGCCTGGCTCCGGTCGTTCCTACCGCCACTCCTCGCCAGCGCCGAGTACCGAGCAGGAAAGACGGTGATCTTCCTGATCTGGGACGAATACTCGCCGATGCCCAACGTCGTCATCAGCCCGACGACACCGCCAGGAACGGTTTCGACCCAGCCGT
>JAFAUA010000174.1 GCA_019243595.1 Acidimicrobiia bacterium | reverse complement strand
GAGACGCAGCTCGTCTATGACGCCGAGGTCCCGCACCGCGAGCTCAGTGAGCATCCAGCCCTACCGATCTGCAAGGCCGAACTTGGCCTTGACGATCGTGAAGAAGTCGCGTCGCTCGAAGCTTACGAAGCGCGACGCGTACGGCGCCGCCGACGCAATGATGGCGTCGCCCCTTCGCATCGTCCCCAGCTCGCGCCCGTCGACGGTGAGGACGGCGGGGCGGTCGTCGATCAGCTCGATGCGGATGCTCTCGGACTCGTCGAGGACGAGGCTGCGGTCGAACAGCATGTGGGCCGATACCGGCGTCAGGATCAGGGCCCGCTGCCGCGGCGAGACGATGGGGCCGCGCACAGAGAAGGCGTAGGCGGTCGAGCCCGTGGGTGTGGCGACGATCAGCCCGTCGGCCGCGTAGCTGGTGAAGAAGGTGTCGTTGATGGAGACGGCGGCGTGGATCGTGTGGCCTGGCCCGTGCTTCTCGATGCTGGCCTCATTGAGCGCCAGCAGCGGCTCGGCGGCGATGGCCCCCGACGGAGCGTCGACGCCGACGGCCAGCATCATGCGCTCCTCGATGTCGTAGCTCCCGGCAAGGAATCGTTCGAGGGCGGAAACCAGCTGCGCGGGTTCGAGCTCGGTGAGATAGCCGAGGTGGCCGGCGTTCACGCCCAGCACCGGGACGCCCTCCCGTGCGACCAGCTCGACCGTGCGCAGGATCGTGCCGTCGCCGCCGAGACTCACCGCCAGGTCGAGCCCCGTGGCCAGCTTCTCGGGGTCGCACGCGCAGTCGCGCAGGTCGAGCTCGTCGGCCTCCTCCGGAGCGATGCGGACCTCGTGGCCGCGCTCGCGCAGCCACGTCGCCGCTTCCTGCGCGCTCTGTACGGCCTCGTGCCGCAGGCGATGCACGACGAGGGCGACGACGGCCATCAGCTCCGTCCCCGCAGATGCATGAGGAACTCGACGTTGCCATCGGCGCCGGTCAGCGGGGAGCGCATGGTGTCAATCATGTCCGACCCTTCGGCGGCGAACGCGGCAGCCACGCCTTCGACGGCTCGTTCCCAGACTTCGGGATCGCGAATCACGCCCCGGCCCCGACTGGCCTCGGCCCGTCCCGCTTCGAACTGCGGCTTGACGAGGACGACGAGATCGGCGGCCGGCGAGCTCAGGTCGAGCAGGTTCGCGGCCACCGTGCGCAGAGAGATGAACGACAGGTCAGCGACCACGAGCGGGAAGGGCGCCCCGTCCAGATCGGCTGGGGACAGTTGGCGGACGTTCGTGCGTTCGAGCACGGTCACCCGAGGATCGACCCTGAGCCGCTGGTGAAGCTGCCCGCGACCGACGTCGACGGCGACCACGTGGGCCGCGCCCCGCTGCAGGAGGCAGTCGGTGAAGCCTCCGGTCGACGCCCCCGCGTCCAGGGCGTGGCGGCCGGCGACTTCGACGTCGAATTGATCGAGGGCAGCGGCCAGCTTCTCGCCGCCCCGGCTGACGAAGCGAGGAGGCTCCCCAGCCAGGCGCAGCGGCTCCTCGGGGGCCACGAGTCGCGACGCCTTCTCCGCGGGCGCGCCCGCGACAGTGACTCGGCCGGCGGCGATGTCGGCTCGGGCCCGCTCCCGGCTGGGCGACAGGCCCCGACGGACGAGCTCAGTGTCGAGCCGTCGCCGCAGCGAGGGTCAGCCCCCCGCGGTGCTCGAGCCCGTGCTCGCCTTCTTGGCGGCGGTCGTCTTCTTCGGCGCGCTCTTGGACGAGGTGGCCTTGGAGAGCTTGCGCTCGAGTCGGGCCAGATCTTCCTGGGTCGCGATGCCGAGCGCCGAGATCTGACTCTGCAGCTCGTGGCGGACGACCTTCCGGAGCTCCTCAGCGTTCTTTCGGCTGCGATCGAGAAGTTCGTCGACCGCCTTCTTCGCCCGCTTCTGCTGGACGTCGCCGGCCTTCACCAGATCCCGTACGACGGCTTCGGCCTGGGCCCGTGTCAATTCCGTCCACGCCTTGCCGGCGTCGAGGTATTGCTGCCACCTGTCGTTGGTCGCCATGGGCGAGCAGGCTACTGGGTGCGCCCGAGAGGCAACGAAGTTGGGGCGTAGGCTCCGGCGCGCGTGATCCCGCTGAAGGACTACAACCCCACGACCCGGCGGGCGTGGATCACCCTCGGCCTCATCCTCGTCAACGTTTTCGTCTACTTCCTCGTGCAGCCGCACGGGCAGGGGAACGTCAACCCGCAGTCGGAGGCGGTCCGGGAGGCAAAGTTCACCTACGCCCACGCCGCCATCCCCTGCGAGGTGACGCACGGCCACCCGCTGACGGTGGCGGAGGTCGAGGCCACCGTCAACAACAACGACCAGAACGCATGCAGCGATCCGAGCCTGGCGTCGACACCGGAGGTGTTCCCCCACAAGAACATCTACCTGGCGATCCTCTACTCGATGTTCTTACACGCCAGCCTGTTGCACATCGCCGGCAACATGCTGTTCTTCTGGATCTTCGGCAACAACATCGAGGACCGCATGGGGTGGATCGGCTACCCGATCTTCTACCTCGTGTCGGGGCTGGTCGCGGCGGCCAGCCAGTTCGCCGTACAGCCCAACAGCACGGTGCCCGTCGTGGGCGCGTCGGGCGCGATCGCCGGCGTGATGGGCGCTTATCTGGTGCTGTTCCCGCGCGTCCGAATACGCACGCTGTTCATCATCGTCATCATCCCCTTGATCCGCGACATCTCCGCGGCCTGGCTGCTCGTGTTCTGGTTCCTCCTGCAGTTCCTGACCAGTCCGAACTCAGGCGTGGCGTGGGTGGCGCACGTGGGCGGCTTCGTGTTCGGCGCCCTCATCGCCTTGATCTTCCGCAACCATCTGCGGCCCCCGCGAACGAGACCGAATCTGTTCTACGGCGCCACCTGATGACTCAGGCGACCATGCCGGTGGCCGTGTACCGCGGCAAAGGCGACATCGCGCTGGACGAAAAGCCCGTGCCGACCCCCGGCGCGGGTGAGGTATTGGTCGAGGTCAGCCACTGCGGCGTCTGCGGCACGGACATCCACATGGTGCTCGAGGGATGGGGACCCCCGGGAATCGTCGGCGGGCACGAGTGGTCCGGGCGCATCGCCGCCATTGGGCTCGAGGTCGACGGCTGGGCCGTCGGCGACGCCGTGGTCGGCGGCGAGTTGGTGGGCTGCGGCGCGTGCCGCATGTGCGCGAGCAGCCGACCGTCCCTGTGCGAGTACCGCCCGCCGGTCACGGGCGACGGCCACGACGGTGCGTTCGCCCAGTTCATCGTGACGGCAGCCGCGGGCCTGGTTCCGGTCCACGATGGGGTCTCACTGCGGAACGCGGCGCTCACCGAGCCTCTCGCCGTCGCCATGCACGCCGTCACTCAAGCCGCCGTCCGCCCTGGTGACCGGGTGCTCGTCACTGGCGCCGGGCCGATCGGCCTCCTCGCCGTCGCCGCCCTACGGGGTTGTGGCGTCGAGGACATCGTGGTCAGCGAGCCAACGAAGGGGCGGCGCCAGCGGGCCCTCGCCGTGGGCGCGGCACGGGCCGTCGAGCCCACCGACCTCGACAAGCCGCTGATGCCGATGGACCTCGTCGATGAGCCGATGGACGCCGTGCTCGAGTGCTCGGGCCGCGTCGAGGCGATGGAGACAGGCCTGGGGCAACTCCGTCGCGGCGGGCGGCTGGTTTTCGTGGGCACCGGCATGAGCACCCCGCGCCTCGACAACAACCGAATCCTCCTCAACGAGCTTGTAGTCACGGGCGCCTACAACTACGACGCGGGAGGGTTCACGGCTGCCATCGACCTCATCGCGTCGGGGCAGGTCCCGGTCGACCTGCTGATCGAACCCGACGACATCCCGCTGACGGGCCTGCTCGACGCCATGCACAAGCTCGCCGCCGGCGAGCTGGTCGCCAAAGTTCTGGTCGTCCCCGAAGGCTGATAGGAAAGACGCTTGTGACCGACATTGCGGCCAAGAAGAAGCGTCAGCCCCGGTTCAACCACGTGGCCATGAGCCTTCCTGCCGATGTCCTCGACGAGCGCGGGCGCGCCGACATCGTCGCCTTCTACGAGGAGGTCTTCGGCTGGGAGGAGCTCCCCCAGATGACCGAGGACCGCAAGCGGCTGGTCCTCATGGCGTACCGGTACGGGCAGTTCGTGTTCCTGATCGCCGAT
>JAFAUA010000319.1 GCA_019243595.1 Acidimicrobiia bacterium | reverse complement strand
AGTCCTCGGGGTCCTTGCCCAGGCCGGCGACGAAGGACCGGTCGACCTTCAGGGCGTCGACGGGGAAGCGTCGGAGGTACGCCAGCGACGAGTACCCGGTGCCGAAGTCGTCGACGCAGAGATGCACGCCCAGGCCCCGCAGGCGCTGGAGGGCAGCGACAGCGGCGTCGGCGTCCTCCATCAGGGCGCTTTCGGTGATCTCCAACCACAGACGATCGGGGTCGAGCCCGCTCTCCCGCAGCGCACGGTCCACGGCCTCGACGAGGTCGGTGCGGTTCAGCTGGTGGGCCGACAGGTTGACCGAGACCGCAGGAGCTTTCCCGTTCCCCGTCCAGCGGGCCGCCTCACGGCACGCTTCGTCGAGGACCCATCCCCCGACGGGGACGATGATGCCGGTCTCCTCGGCGAGGGGAACAAACTGGGCAGCGGTGAGCAGCCCGCGCTCGGGATGCTCCCATCGCACGAGTGCTTCGGCTGCGACCATGGACCCGTCGGCCAGACGCACGATCGGCTGATACAGGGCGCGCAGCTCGCCGCGCTCGGGCGCCCGGCGCAACGCGTTCTCGAGGATCAGGCGTTCCGTCGACTGGTCACGCATCGCCTCGTCGAAGAGCTCGAAACGTGCCCGGCCGCGGTCTTTGGCCAGGTACATGGCAGCGTCGGCGTCCCGCAGCAGGGCTTCGGCCCGCTGGTCGGGGTCTTCGGCCATGGCGATGCCGACGCTCATACTGACGAACACCTCGCGGCCGCCGGTCGTGAACGGCTCGGCCAGGGCCTCCATCATGCGGGTGGCGATGCCGGCCACGTCGCCCTCGGGGACGTCCTCGCACAACACCGCGAACTCGTCGCCACCGAAGCGGGCCAGGGTGTCGCCGGGACGGAGCACGTCGCGGAGCCGACGTGACAGGGCGACGAGGAGGCGGTCGCCGGCGTCGTGGCCAAGGCTGTCGTTGACGACCTTGAAGCGGTCGACGTCGCCGAACAGAACGGCCATGCTCGACTTCCGACGTCGCAGGCGCGCCAGTGCCAGCGCCAGCCGGTCGAGGAACAAGGCACGATTCGGGAGCTCGGTGAGGGGATCGTGCAGGGCCTGATGGGCCAGGCGCTCCTGTGCTCGCTTGCGCTCGATGACCGTGCCCAGCTGTCCGGCGACCGTTGCCACCAGGCTCAGCACCCGCTTGTCGTCGGTGCCCTCGGCGACGTTGAACATCTCGAGCACGGCGACCACTTCGCGGTCGGCGAGCACCGGGACCGCGACACCGACCTCGATGCCGGCGGCCCGGGCAGCCACGTCTTGCTCACCGAGGTGGGCGAACAGCGCCGGCTGGCCCGACGCCCACACCCGGCCCGGCAGGTCCTCCCCCGGCCTCAGCTCGAGGGTGTGGCGCTGCTCGCAGAACTCGGCGAGGTGCGGATCGTCGCTGCACCACGAGCGCCGCAGCTGCAGCACCGACCCGTCGGCGGCAGGCGTCCACGCCGCGCCACCGACCCATCCCGTGACCTCACAGACCCGTTGAACGGTCACCTCGAGCGACGCCCCCAGGTCGGGCGCCTCGTCGATGGCGAGCACGATCGTCTGCAGGAGGCGCAGCTCCTCTTCGGCGCGCTTTCGCTCGGTGATGTCGCGCACGTTCAGCACGATCCCGGCGACGGCCGGATCGTCAATGAGATTGGTCGGGACGACCTCCATCCAGCGCATCGACCCGTCGGTGTGCCGCGCCCGAAACTCGACGGCCCGCTGGGGCGAGGTGCCGTCGAGGAGCCGCGTCGCGCTCGCGATCAGAGCCGAGCGGTCATCGGGGTGGGCGAACTCGAAGCCGTTGCGGCCGATCACCTCGTCTGGTCTCACGCCGAGGACGTGCTCGACCGACGGCGTGATGTAGCGCACGGTCCCCTCCGGCGCGCACACCACAATGACGTCGTAGCTCCGCTGCACGAGCGACCGGAACCGGGCCTCCGACACGCGCAGCGCCTCGACAGCTTCGTGGCGCTCGCTCACATCTCGTGTGGTGACGACCATCCCCCCGATCTGGGGATCGCGGAGGAGGTTGTTCCCGATCGCCTCGACGTGGCGCCAGCTGCCGTCGAAGTGACGCATACGGAAGCGAACCGGCTCGGTGAGACCCGCCCGTGTCAGGGCCTGGGCGAACACCGCAACAACGCCGGGTCCGTCCTCGGGGTGCACCAGGTCGAACACGCTGAGGCCGATCCAGTAGCCCCGTGGGTAGCCGAGCATGCGCTCGCCGGCCGGGCTCGAATAGACGACCCGGCCGTCGGCGTCGAGCACGGTGATGACATCGGAGACGTGCTCGAGAAGGGCGCGCAGCCGCTCCTCGTTGAGCCGAAAACCGGCATCGGCTTCGGCGGGGAGGCGGCCCTCCTCCGGAACGCTCGAATCGACCGCGATGGGCCGAGTGTACGGCGAGTGGTCGGGCGGTTACTCAACGACTGCCGCGGCTCTGACCCCTTGGTCCCATTCGATGACCGGGGAGTCGGCCCAGAGGCGCTCGAGGTCGTAGAACCGACGGACCTCGTCGAGGAACACGTGCACGACGAAGTCGCCATAGTCGAGCAACACCCACTGGGCGTCGGTGAGGCCCTCGACGCGGATCGGCGACGGGCCGCCCGACGCCTTGACCTGGGCCTCCACCTCCTCGGCGATCGTCAGCACCTGCCGGCGGTTGCTGCCGCTCGTGATCACGAAGGCGTCGGTGATCGCCAACACGTCGCTCACGTCGAGCACGATCGTGCCCTCGGCCTTCTTGTCCGAGGCGGCCCGGGCCGCCGTGGTCACCCAGTTTCGGATGGCGTCCAGCGTTGCTCCCTTGTCCTTCGAGTTAGCCATTGAAATCCCGGCCGATGACGACGGTGACATCGACCACGTCGAGCGGTTGGCGGCTCAGGACGAGCCTGCCCGTCCCCAGGGCCTGGCGCACACGTTCCGCCGCCTGCTGTTGGGACCGGTCGTAGAACACGATCTGCGTCTGAGCGTAGGCGAAGCTGTCGGCGTTTCCGCTCAGGACGACGTGGGCGCCGGCCGGCACCAGGCGCGCCGTCACGTTGCGGGTCGAGCCGATGGCGCCCGTGCCGTTGAGGACCTGCACCCGGATGCGGTCGGTCGAGACGCCCGGCAGCAGCTGACCCATCAGCTGGTCGAGGTCGGCCTGGCGCACTTGGTACACCTCGTCGCCACCAGACCCGCCGTCGACGGCCTGAACCGGCAACGTCTGGTAGCTGACGGCGCCGGCCGCCAGCGGGCGCACCACCCGCGCCAGGTCGGGCGGCAGCCCGGCGGCGAGCGACGGGTCGTGGGCGATCTTCGACAGCCACGCCGTCCAGAACGCCTGGTGGCGGGCCAGCCGGCCGAGGTCGTTCCCCTGGCCGCGTGCGCTCAGGAAGCGCGGGACGTCACCCGGCGACAGAGAGCCGGGCCCGGCGTCCCACAGCACGTTGACGTTGCCCGCGGCGTCGACCTGCTCCACGCGCGTGGGGACGTCGACGTTGAGGGCACCGGCCGCTTGCACATAACTGGTGATCTGCGGGTCGCCGACGACGAGGGCCGGCGGGAGCGGAACACCCAGCAGATTTTCGAGCGTCGTCTGCAGCACCGCAGGTCCGCCGAGCGAGAGAGCCTTGCCGGCGCCGTCCAACCCGAACGACGGGATCTCGGTCATGGTCGCGGGCGGCACGAACACGACGTGGCCGCCCCCCGTCGCCGGGTTCGCCACCAGCAGGGTGATGGAGACGGCGCCGCCCTGGGCGTCCTTCTGGACGAGCACCGCCGACGACGGAAGCGGCGCGTTGCGCGTCGCTCCGGCCGGATGGTGCTGCGCGGCCGGTGCGCCGGTGCGCCAGGGGTGGGCAAGCAGGAGCACGACGATCGCCACCACGGTGACGGCGAGCAGCACCAAACGCGTCGTGCGGCGCGTGCTCTCGCGGCGGCGCTGGCGCCGCTTGTCACGCCGGATCCCGGTGCCCGAAGGCGGGAGGACGACGGCCGGCTCGGGCGCGTCCTCGACGTGCTCAGGCTCGGGCAGGAGGAACGCGGGAATGTCGATCTCGTCGACGTCGAGGTCGGCGAAGGGGACTTCCCTCATCCACGGTCAGCGTACAGACCGCGTTCGCGCAAACAGGGGATGGCCGCGGCCGGCATGAGCCCCTCGAGCGGGTCGCCTGCGGCGGCGCGTCGGCGCAGGTCGGTGCTCGAGATCGCCAGCGGTGGGATGCGCACATGTTCGACCCGCCAGTCCGGCCCGGGTGGGCCCGGCTCGGCGATGTCGGCCCGGCTCACGATGACGATGGTCGCCAGGTCGCGGATGACGTCCGGCCTGTCCCATGTGGCCAGATCGGACGCGGCGTCGGCGCCCACGATGAGGAAGATGTCGGTGTCGGGATGACG
>JAFAUA010000304.1 GCA_019243595.1 Acidimicrobiia bacterium | reverse complement strand
CTTGCCGCCGAACGGCAGCCACTTCCGGAACAGCCCCGGGTGGCGCACAAGTGTGTCGAAGATGTTGGACGCCGGCCCGGTGAGGCCACCGACGCCGCCGAGCAGCTCCTGCGCCTGCTCGTCGCGCTCACTCGCCGGAAGCGGCGGGATCCGGGGTCCTTGAGATGTCGACATCGTGGACCGGGAAGCTAGCTTCGCAACCCGTGACTGACTTGACGCCTGAGGAACCGCACGAGGCCGGCGTACCCGAGAAGGTGGCCGACCAGTCGCACGAGGAAGGCGCCCGCATCCTCGCCGACGAAGCTCGCGACGAGCTGGCCAAGCGCGGCTTCACCGACCAGCAGATCCGCGAGTGGGCCGAGACGTACATCGCCGAGGAGGGCTCGGGCAGCGTCGAGGGCCTCATCGACTGGATCGCCCGCAAGGAGCACCGCAACGGCTGACCCGGCGCGTCCGCTCTGGGAGCTGACGCGACGCCAACCAACCGACGTCGCGGTCGAAGACGCTCGTCGACGACTCACGTGGGCAGACCTCGACGAGCGCACCAACGCCGTCGGCCACGGCGTCGAAGACTTGGGACTGGCGCCCGGCGACCATGTGGCATTGGTGGTCACCAACCGCGCCGAATTCGTCGAGGTCGTACTCGGTGTGCAGCGGGCGGGGATGGTGGTCACGCCGCTGAAGACAAGCTGGACGCCCGAGGAGATCGGCGTCGTGCTGGACGACGCGCGGAGCCGGTTGGTTGTCACCGATGTCGAGGCGGCCAGGCGCGCGGCCGCCGACCGCGGGATCCCGGTCGTCGACGTCGACCGCTTCGAGCCATGGGTGAGCGCGCAGGACGCGGGTCCGCTCCCCGCCGACCGGCGCGGGTGGCGCATGTCGTACACGTCTGGGACGACCGGGCGCCCCAAGGGCGTCGTTCACCCATGGTCAGGACAGTCTCCGTTCTCCGAAGCGTTCGCTCGAAGCACGGGGTGGGCGGAGGCAGCGCGCCTGCCGTCCGGTGGTGTTCACCTGATGGCGTCGCAGCTCTTCCACGGCGTGCCGTTGACGTTCGGGTTGGCGGCGTTGGCGCTCGGCGCGCCGATGCGGATCATGCCGCGATGGGATCCTGTTGACTTCCTACGGCAGGTCCCCGACGGCGTGGCGTCGACGACGCTCGTGCCGACCATGTTCCGCCAGGTCTTGGCGCAACCCGACGGCGAGCGGGCCGCGTTCCACGCGCCGGCGCTGCGCACTGTGCTCCACGGAGGCGAGCCCTGCCCGCCGGATCTCAAGCGCCGCATGGTCGACTGGTGGGGCCCGGTCTTCGTTGAGTACTTCGGCTTCTCCGAGGGCGGGATGACGCTGGCCACCACTGAGGATTGGCTAGCGAGGCCCGGAACCGTCGGCCACGCAATGCCTCACCAAGAGATTCTCGTGCTCGACGACGACGGCCGGCCGGTGC
Organism: Acidimicrobiia bacterium; assembly: GCA_019243595.1. Lineage (GTDB taxonomy): Bacteria > Actinomycetota > Acidimicrobiia > Acidimicrobiales > AC-14 > CADDZP01. The sequence goes on along the minus strand of JAFAUA010000304.1, from coordinate 1,056 downwards.
AGCCACGCACCGAGGGCACCGTCTACTTCCGGTTCCTCGACGGGACGCGCTTCGCGTACTTCGGCGACCCCGCGAAGACGGAGGCCGCCTACGGTCCCGACGGAGCGTTCACTGCCGGCGACATCGGCTGGCTCGACGACGACGGCTACCTCTTCATCTCGGGCCGACGGGCCGAGGTCATCGTGAGCGCGGGCGTCAATGTGTATCCCGCCGAGGTCGAGGCCGTGATCGACAGCGTCGAGGGCGTGGCTGACGTCGCCGTGGTCGGCGGTCCCGACGCGGAGCGAGGCGAGCAGGTGGTGGCCTTTGTCGTGCCCTTGCGCGATGCCGCGGGCGACGACGTCATCGCCGCCGTCGATGTCGCGGCGCGCGAGCGGCTGGCCGGATACAAGCGGCCGCGCCAGATCGTCCTGTGCGAGGAGGTGCCGCGCGATCCGACGGGCAAACTCCTGCGAACGCGCCTCCGAGACCGCCTATGGGAGGGTCAAAGCGGGTTCGCGGCGTCGGGCCGCTAGCCCCGCATCTCCTCCTCGTCCTCCGGCACCGTCTGGGCCTGCTCCAGGGCATCGGCTTCGGCGACCTCGGGATCGGACGTGGGGAGGTCGTCCTGCTCCTCCGGAAACACCTCCTGGTGCTGCTCGAGGACGTCATCCGGGGGCGGGATGTCGGTCATGCCTTCGTACCGTAGCCCTCCCCCGCGCAGGGGAGCCCGGCCAAAATGCGGCAGAATCGTAGGTCCCTCCTCACAGGAGAGCTCCCCCGCCATCGCCAGTACCCCGCGCCCTATGGATGTCAGCGAACAGGCACGAGTGCTCCGCCGTCGGTGGCCGATCATCGCTGCCGTCATCGCGATCGGCCTCGTCGCCCTCGCCGTCTTCGGCCGCGGGCCGAAAACCGAATACAAGGCGACGGCGGTGCTCGTGTTCGACGAGACCGGGAACCCCTCTCGCGACCAGTTCATCCAGGACCTGACTTCGGCGGCCGCACTGGCGCGTACGCCGCTGGTCGCAACCAAGGCTGTCGCCCGCCTCAACGCCGTCAACGCACCCGAGGACC
>JAFAUA010000220.1 GCA_019243595.1 Acidimicrobiia bacterium | reverse complement strand
CGTGAGATATCCGAACAGATACTCGAGACGCTCGCGCGCCTGGGCGCCAATGAGGCGGCCGTGCCACCACAGGGTCTGCACCGCGAATTCCCGGCCTGGCAGGAATTGAGCCAGCATGAAGTCGCTCCGGTCGAGGCCCCGGCTCGTCCAGTACTCCATCCACGAGCGTGCCTCGTCGACCGATCGTGTGGGCAAGCTGGCGCGTGCGCCCGCTCCCGTTCGGGCGCGGACCCAAACGACGCCCCGGCCGAGCGATGCGACGCTCGAGAACGTGCTCCCGAGGTCATCAGCAGGAACCGACAGCGGCACAGCTACTCCCGCGTCGCCGAGCGCCGCAGCCGTGGCGAGCTTGTCGGAGCACACGTTGACGACATCGGCGGGTGGAAGACCGGTCGGCAGATGCGCACTCGACGCAGCGAGGACCTGAACCTCGAGGTCGGGCTGCGGATGGACGACGGCGATTTCGTGCTCTGCGACCAGGTGCCGCAGGGTGTCGACGAACGACGGATCAGTCGCAGGCGGTACCACAGCGACGTGATCCGCGCCGCTCGCGGATACGAACCGCTCGTCACGATCGGTGCCCACGATGACGTATCCGCGGTCGGCCAGGCGCAGGCTCCTGATCACGTTCCTGGTCGCCGGCCCACCGGCGCCGGTCAACAGCACCCGTAACGGATCAGCCACTCCTGATCCTCTCGACAGCCTCTTCGGCGATCTCGAGTGCGCGCAGCCCGTCGGCGCCTGTCGCCAACGCCCCCAGGCCCTCACCGCGCACGGCCGCCACAAACTCCGTCAGTTCGAGCACGAGCGGCTCGGCAGGGCGAGCCTCGAGTTGGACACGCCGCGCCGAGCCGTAGTGGCTCTGGAACTCCTCGAACCCGACGAACTCAGCGGGGTCCGAGGCCTCGATGAGCTCGACCCGCTGCGTCGTATAGTTGGCCTCCACGTAGAGCGTCTCGGTCGTGATCGTGAAGTGCCGGAGGCGCACCGGCGTCTTCCAGTTCACCTCCACGAGCCCCTGCGTTCCTCCGGCGAGCAGGAGGATGTGAGCCGACTCGATCGGGCCGGTCGCAGGCCAACCACTCGCTCCCGCGAGCTCGGGGGCGGCGCCCGCCAACAGCGCCAGCACGTCGATGTCGTGCACCGCAAGGTCGTGCACGACGCTCACGTCGACCGGACTCGGGGGTGGCAACCCGACGCGGCGGAACGAGAACGCCACTGGGCGGCCGAGGCGTCCCTGCGCCAGGAGGCCGTGGACGAGTCGTACGGCGGGATTGAAGCGCTCCACGTGGCCGGTCGCGAGAAGAACGCTACGAGCCTCGGCGAGCTTGACGAGGTCGCGTGCCTCCTCGACAGTTCCCGCGATCGGCTTCTCGATCAGCGTCGGGACGCCAGCCTCGAGAAGCTGTCGCCCGACCGCGGCATGCAAAGAGCTCGGCGTCGCGACAATCGCAGCGTCCACCCGGAGGCGGTCCAGTGCTTCGTCGACCGAGCCGAAATTCGGAATCGGATCGACCGGTGACGAGACCGGGTCGACCGTGGCGACGACGTCGACGTCAGGAAGCTGGCCGGCAGCACGCACGTGGCGATGACCTTGTCGTCCGAGACCGACGACCATCAGTCGCGTCACGGCGACGCCTCCCGTCGAGCGACGATCACCTGCGTCCATCCCAGCCGACCGACGACGGGCATTTCTTGCAGCCGCCGCTCGAGGCGGGCGGTCACACGGGCAAGCGCTTCCTGCCCCGGCAGCTTCCCCAGTACGTCGCCAACGGGATACGGATATGCGAAGTTGCACGTCCGCCACTCGACGATCTCGAATCCCCGAGCACGGAGAGCCCGACGCAACACCCATGGCAGCATCAGGCCGGGGTGCTCGTTCACGTCGTAACCGCGCACTCGCCGTTTCACCCGGTACATCAAGTCGTGAATTGCCAACGGATCGGGCGTCGACAGCACGAGCGAGCCGCCGGCGCGGAGCACTCTGCGTGCTTCGTCGAGCAGCGCCTCCGGGCACTCGAGGTGCTCGATGACTTCGCTAGCCAGCACAAGATCGAACGACCCGTCGCGGAACCCAAGTCGAGCTGCGTCCGTTTCGGCCCCCAGCGCGAAAGGTGCTGCGGACATCGTCTGCCGCACATACCCACCCGCGAGGTCCACTGCCACCACCGGCCCCGTGGTGACCTCACGCAGGACCGGCATGTATGCACCACTCCCGCATCCGATCTCCAGGCTCCGCTCGGCCACACCCGCCGCCGCGACCCCACGCGCCACCGCCTCCCAGCGGGCGCCGTAGAACTGTGAGGCGAGCGGCACACTCGACCCGTAGGTCGCCGAGTGCTCATCGAGAGCGTGGGACTTCGATTCGTAGTACGCGCGCCAGTCGACCCCGCTCACCGGCCCGCGCCTCCGACCACGCTGCGGATGGTTCGGCCGATGATGCGTGCGTCGAGACTCAGACTCTGGTGCCGTAGGTAATAGAACTCGTACTGAAGCTTCTGGAGAGCATCGCCCTCCGTGCCGGCGTACCCGTACTTCACCTGCGCCCAACCCGTGAGGCCGGGGCGCACGCGGTGGCGGAGGTCATAAAAGGGAATCTTGCCCGCCAGTTCACGGACGTAGTGCGGCTGCTCGGGTCGCGGGCCGACGACCGAGAGGTCTCCGCGCAAGACGTTCACCACTTGGGGGACTTCGTCCAGATGGGTTCGGCGCATGAAATGGCCGAACGGGGTGATGCGAGGGTCGTCCTCGCTCGTCCACTCATTCGCCATCGTGTCGCCTTCGGGTCGCATCGTGCGGAACTTGAGGATCCGGAAGGTGGCGCCGTTCTTGCCGACACGCTCCTGGCTATAGAACACCCTTCCGCGATTGGCGATGAGATCGCCGACGAGCACGAAGGGCAGCAGGACGACGAGCGGCACGAAGCCGAGAATGCCGAACGCGATGTCGACCAACCGCTTGAGCCGTCCGTACCGGGCACGGTGGAGCTCGCCAATGTCGAACATGAGCGAGACCCGCTCCAGTTCCCACACCGGCAGTTTGCCGAGCCACTCGTCGTAGAACAGCGTCAGCGTGCGGACCCGGATACCTGCCTCATGAAGCGCCGCGGCCTGGCCCACGATCGATTCGTCGTTCTGCGCCTCCCGATCCAGAACGACGACACTCGCCCCGTGGCGGACGACAGACTCGACGAGCGGGCGCTGCTTCGGCTGGTCCGAGCGGGCTGCGGGTACGCGCATGTCGTCGACAATCGCGGCGTTGCGCTCGGGCGCCTGGCCCAACTCGGCCCGCAGAGCGTCGGCTTCCTCGACGCTCACAACTGCGACCACCCGGTCGCGCTCCTCGGCGCGGCTCCGACCGCCACTGGCGAGCGTTGCACACGCCACGTCCCACGGGATGAGGATCAGGGCCGCCCCGAACACGACGAACCGCGGCAGCAGGCTCGATCCGACCGCCAACTGGACCAGTGAAATGGCGAGGGCGGCGACCGCCGACGCCGACAGCGCCGAGAGCACCTCCGACCGACTCCCGCGGGTGAGATCCGGCAGCCCGACCGAGTACGCGGCCAGGCACAGGAGCACGATGTAGATCAGCGACCAGGCGAACCGGAAGGAGTTCGTGAAGTCGTAGTGGCCGATCTCGGCCGCGTGGTACTTGCTCAGCCCGAGCACGACGCTGGCAGCCCCCAGGTACAGCAGGAGCCGCGCCGCCCGACGCACCCGCCTACCCCACTCGATCCCCCAGGAGCGGCGCCAGGAACTGACCGGTGTAACTCTCCGGCGTCTTGGCCACCACTTCGGGGGATCCCTCGACGATCACCATCCCACCAGCATCCCCTCCCTCGGGCCCGAGGTCGATGATCCAATCGGCAGTCTTGATGACGTCGAGGTTGTGCTCGATGACGAGCACGGTGTTGCCCTGGTCGACGAGACGGCTCAGGACGGTCAACAGCTTGCGGATGTCCTCGAAGTGGAGGCCGGTCGTCGGCTCATCGAGGATGTAGATCGTGTGGCTGGTGGCCTTCTTCGCCAGCTCGCTCGCCAGCTTCACCCGCTGGGCCTCACCGCCGGACAGGGTGGGCGCCGGCTGGCCGAGACGGACGTACCCGAGCCCCACGTCGACGAGCGTCTGCATGTGGCGGGCGATCGTGGGCTGGTTGGAGAAGAACTCCAGAGCCTCCTCGCACGACAGGTCGAGGACCTCGGCGATGTTCTTGCCCTTGAAGGTGATGTCGAGCGTGTCGCGGTTGTAGCGGGCGCCCTTGCACACCTCGCACGGGACGTACACGTCGGGCAGAAAGTGCATCTCGATCTTGATGGTGCCGTCGCCCGCGCACGCCTCGCACCGGCCGCCCTTGACGTTGAACGAGAACCGTCCCGGCTGGTAGCCGCGGACCCGCGCTTCCTGGGTCTGGCTGAACAGCTTGCGGATGGCGTCGA
>JAFAUA010000143.1 GCA_019243595.1 Acidimicrobiia bacterium | reverse complement strand
ACCAGCAGCACGGAGACCCCTCGCTTCGGAAATTCGTCGACGATCTCGAAGAGGTCGGCGACGATTCGCGGCGCCAGGCCCTGGGACATCTCGTCGATCATCAGCAGCTTCGGCCGCCATATCAGACCGCGCGCCAGGGCCAGCATCTGCTGCTCGCCGCCCGACAGCGTGCCGGCCGTCTGGGTGCGTCGCTCGGCCAGCCGAGGAAACGTTGAGTACGTCTCGTCGAGACGGTCGGCCAGCTCGACCTTGGGCACCTTGCCGAAGGCGCCCGCCATCCGCAGCGTCTCCTCGACGTTCAAGCTCGGAAAGATGCCGCGGCCTTCGGGAACGTGAACGACCCCGCGGCGGGCGATTGCCTCGGCCGGGCGATTCGCGATCGAGTGCCCGTCGAACACGACGTTGCCGGCGAGCACCGGGATCATCCCCGAGATGGCCCGCAGCGTCGAGGTCTTTCCCGCGCCGTTGGCGCCGAGCAGGGCGACGACCTCGCCCTCGTCGACCGTCAGATCGATGCCGAAGACGACGGGAATGCCGTCGTACCCGGTGCGCAGCCCACTGATATCCAGCAGCGTCATCAGGCCACCTCGCCCAGGTAGGCCTGGATGACTTCGGGGTCGTCGCGCACGTCCTCCGGCGGCCCTTCACTGATGATGCGACCGAAGTCGAGGACGTAAATGTGGTCGCACGCCCGCATGACGAGCGCCATGTCGTGGTCGACGAGGAGCATCGTCACCTTGAACTGCTCACGGATCCGGAACAGGACGTCGGCCAGCGCTGCGGTCTCGCGGGCGTCGAGGCCCGCGGCGGGCTCGTCGAGGAGCAGCAGTCGCGGGTTGGAGGCCAGGGCCCGGGCCAGCTCGAGGCGACGCTGCATGCCAACCGACAAGTCGCCGGCCTGGAGGTCAGCGACGTCGAGGAGATCGAGGAAGTAGAGCAGGGCACGGGCTCGCTCCTCGGCCTTCCGCTCCTCGAAGCGCGCCGTCGGCAGCCGGAAAGCGTCGCCAACCGGGGTGCCGGGCGAGAATGCGTCGATCGGCACCATCACATTCTCGAGCACGCTCATGCGACCGAACAGCTGCAGGTTCTGGAACGTGCGGGCCATGCCGAGGCGGGCCCGGCGGTGCGTCTTGACGCCGGCAAGGTCCTTGCCGTCGTAGGCGATATGACCGCTGTCGGGACGCAGGACGCCGGTAATGCAGTTGAAGAGCGTCGTTTTGCCGGCGCCGTTCGGTCCGATCAGTCCGACGATCTCGCCTTCCCGAACCTGGAGGGAGACGTCAAGCAGGGCCTGCACACCGCCGAAGCGGATCGAGACCTCGGTCAAATCGAGGAGGGCCATCAGCCGACCTCCGCCGGGACTCTCTCGGGCGAGCGTTGCTCGCTTTCCGACGGCATCTGCCTCGGCGGCCGCAACCGGCGGGTGATGCGCCGCTCGATATCGACGACGACGCCGTCGGGTGCGTGCACCAACTGGAAGATCAGCCCCGCCCCAAGGATCACGTCGAACCACTGCGTCGAGAACGGTGTCCAGTCGATCAAGGCCTCGCGCCCGAAGATCAGGAAGATGCCGCCCGCCGGCGCCGAAGCGATCGAACCGGCGCCGAAGACGATGGCGATGGCCGCAATCGAGATCGAGTGCAGGAAGTCGTAGGAGCCGGCGCTGACCGAACCGACGCGCACTGCCGCTAGGCCTCCGGCCAGGCCGGCGAGCGCCGCGGAGATGCCGAACGCCGTCAGCTTCCACGCCGTCAGGTTGAGGCCCACCGTCGAAGCCGCCACCTCGGACTCGCGCACGGCGCGCAGCACCCGGCCCGTCTTCCCCGTGCGAAGGTTCCACACCAGCAGGCATGCGGCGAGCAGCACGCCGAAGGCGAACAGGTAGAACGCGTACTCCCCGCGCAAACCGATGCCGAAGAACGACGGCCGGCCGGGACGCCACGACGACAACCCACCCGAGAACGAGTTCCAGTTGCCCGCGGCCAGCACGAACCGGTCGAAGAACAGGGCTACACCAATGGTGAGGATGGCGAGGAACAGACCCGAGAGCCGGAGAGCAACAAAGCCGACAAGCACGCCGACGACCGCCGCGAAGAACACGCCGACCAACAGGGCGAGCCAGAAGTCCCAGTGGTGGCCGGCGACGAGGGAGCCCACCGTGAAGGCGCCCATGGCGGCGAATGAGTACTGACAGAACGAGATCTGGCCGACCATGCCGGTCAGGAGAACGAGGGACAGCACGATGAGTCCGGCGATGGCCGCGTCAGCGGCCAGGGTCCGGAGGAAGTCGGTGAGCAAGGCGGGAATGAGCACGCCCAGGGCGACGCCGACGCCGACCGCCGTCCAGCGGACGAGGCGGAGGTCGCTCATGCCACCCTCAGTTTGCGGCTGCCGGGCCGGAACAGCACGGCCAGCGCGATCAAGAGAAGCGCGAACGTCGCCACCTCGTGCATTCCCGAGTTGTTGGTGAAGGCCGTGGGATACTCCTGCACCAGCCCCAGGATGAAGGCGCCCAGCACCGCGTACGGCAGGCTGGTCAGCCGGCCGATCAGGGCGGCGACGAAGGCGTCGATCACGATGAGCGTCAGCGAGAACGTGTCGAAGGTGATCAGCGGTGTGATCAGCACGCCGGCGATGGCAGCCATCGCCGAGCCCGCCATCCACGACGCGGCGGTGACGCGGTTCACGCTGATGCCCCAAAGGCGGGCGGCCTCGGGATCGTCAGCCACGGCCCGCATCGACGCGCCCAGCATCGTGTACTTGAGCACGGCCGCAGTGCCGAGGGCCAACACGAGAGCGACGATCAGCGTGGTCAGCTGGTCGTAGCCGACGACGACGCTCGTTCCCGTCAGCCGGAACCCGGATTTGCTCACCAGCTTCACCGCACGGTGGTACGCATTGGCCTTCCAGATGAGGGCGGCCGCCGCCTGGAGCACGATCAGCCAGCCGATGGTGATCACGACCTTGGTCAGCACCGGTTTGCCTGCCAGCGGTCGCATGGTGAGGCGCTCGATGATGAAGCCCATGGCGATGCCGGCGGCAACCGCCGCCAGGAGGCCGAGCCATCCGGGGAGCCCTGAGACCACCGACACCTGGTAGGCGATGAATGTCGAGAACATCGCCACTGCGCCGTGGGCGAAGTTCAACACCCCCGACACGCGGTAGATGAGCACAATCCCGATGGCGGCGAGCGCGTAGGTGCCGCCCAGGACGATGCCTATGACGGTCAAGCCCGGGAGCAGCGAGAAGCGTGCTTCTGCGAGGATCATCAGCCCGCCCCTAGAAGCAGTTCCAACCCGAGTACGTGGACCAGTTGCCGCCCTGGTTCTTGATCCACTGGAAGCAGTGGTTCGGGTCGTGGGAGTCCCCCGCGCCGTAGGAGAGCGGCACGGTGAGACCGGAATTGAAATTGCTGACCGCGTTTAGGGCGTTCGCCAGCGACTGACGTGTAACCGGCGCGTTGCCAATGCGCTTGACCGCTTCGACGAACAGCTCCGCCGCCACCCAGTCGCCTTCGGTGTAGACGTCGAGCGCCGCCACCTGGCCGGGGAAGTACTTGCGAACGGTGCCTTCGTAGTCGGCCACGCCCGGGTCATTGTGGTGATCCCACGGCTCGAGGAGGGGCGTGAGCGACTCGGCGTTGTTGGCCGCCGCGCCGTAGGACTTGTTGGCCGAGGCCTTGTCGAGCCCCAGGCCCAGGATCTTGGGATGGAAGTTCTGGCGGTCAAGCGCCTGGAAGAGGCGGGCGTAGGAGAAGGGGTCGAGGCCGGCGATGATCGAGTCGGCGTGCTCGCCCGACGTCTTCAGGGCGATGTCGGTGTAGTCG
>JAFAUA010000114.1 GCA_019243595.1 Acidimicrobiia bacterium | reverse complement strand
CCTTTTCAGAGATTCGTGTTGGGCGCTTAGGGCGTTTCAGCCGCCCATCTCGAGCCCGGCGAGGTCGACGTCCTCTGCGTTGTGCCAGCTCGCGCCGAACGACGCCGCGTCTCGCCAGCGTGGCTTCTAGGTGCGTGACTTCACGTTCGAACGCTGCCAACTGCTCCTCTCGCGCTGCGCTCTCACCGCTGAGGGGGTGGCATTACTCCACGACCTCACCGTCTCGGCGTCCTGCGGGCAGCCAGTCAACTTCTCCCAGGCCCTCCAGAAGCTCCCCGACGAGTCGGCGTGAGCGTTCAAGGGCCGCGCCAACCGCTTGCCTCGCACGCTCGGTGTCACCGGTATCGAGCGCGAGTGCCGCGATGGCAAGGTCCTGCACGACATCATCGTGGATTGCCTGCGCTCCGAGCGCCCGAATGACATCTCCCGCCGAGGCAGGTGACTCGAAAGCAGAAGGCGACATGCGTCCTATCTAACCACCGCCGCGTTCAGCGCGAGTACGGCCGTTCGGGCGGTTGTCAGACGCCACATACATCTGAGCGGCTGCGTCAGGCCCTCGACAACAGCACGCCTCAAGGTTCCTAGTCGACTTTGCCTCGTAGTTGGCCGACGCGGTCTTTGAACCGGCGCAGCGCGGCCTCGTCGCTCCGGAGGCGGCGCTCGCCGTCTTGGGCGTCGTTGTCGAGCAGGCGCGGGTGAGCGCCCTTCGCGTCGGCGTCGACGCGGTCGTTGCAGAACTCCTCGGACTCGGGGAGCATCACGAGGCCCTTCTCGGCGGCCCAGCGGGCGAGGCGATACTCGCCGCTGTCAGAGGCCAACGCATACAGGCGGGCCGCAGCGTCGGTGACGACGAGTTCGATGTCGGCCACGAAGCCCTCATCGGTCGGCCACTCCGACGTCAGCCCGGCAAACGGCCGGCCGCGCACGTGGGCCAGCCCATCGGTGAGGGCCTGGATGCTCTCGGGTCCGGTCAGCAGGTTCTTGATGAACTCCCAGTCGGTTCCGATGTCGGTCCCCCGCGCATAGCGGTCGCCCCTGGCCTCAGGGATGCGCTGGGCGCCGCCGACACAGCGGCGGAGCTCGCCGATGCGATTCTGCAGGGTGCGCTTGCTGGCATCCCGCCCCTCCGGGCCGGTGCCCCCGGGCCACAGGACCAAGCGGAGCTTGTCGTTGGTGACGCCTTCTTTCCACTCCGGCAGGGTGGAGAGCAGCAGCAGAAGGGCGAGCACCTCGTCCTGGCCCTCCTTGGTCGGGCGCTCGAGATAGCCGTCGACCTCGAGGGCGCCGACGACCTTGGCCACGACGGTGGCCGGGATAGGTGGCGGCACGGGCTCTTGCCAGTCCTCACGCTCTGGGCCCGGTACCGGCGGCGCCGAAGGAGCGACGGGTGGCGACGGAGGTTCGGGGACGGCGCCGGCCCCAGTGTCGGCCTCGACCGTGGAGGGGCCGGGGGAAGTCCGACTGCCCGCCACCGTGGGCGACGTCGGCTCTCGTGCTGAGGGCGTGGACCGGCGACCGGGAGGACCCTGAGGTGGCGTGACCGGCAGAGTCGCAACGTCATTGGCATCGGGGCCAGCGGGCTCGACCGATGAGGTCTGGCGCCGGACCAGTCGCCGGCGCGTCGCCAGCGCCACCGCGACGAGGCCGACGACGACCACGACGACGGCGAGCGCGGGCCGGCTCGTGGCGCTGGCGCTCGTTGCGCTCGCCGTCGGGCCGGCCAGGACGGGAAGGGGATGGCCGAGGGGCTCCGAAGGTGGCGTCGGGGCCGGCGGGGGCAAGGCGAGGTCGAAGCCGGCGGCCCCGAGCTGGACCGGCCCCGGCTTGCCCGAGAACTGGAAGGCGACCGCTTGAGCGGTCGTGGGCGCGAACGCGAGGTGGGCGGCCGCCGTCGAGGCCGGCACCGTGAACGTCCACGTCCCGGCAAACAGACCCGGCGCGCTGTTACCGGCGTGGGTGGCGCCGACGTGGGAACCGTCGGTGAGCACGAGCGTCATGGCGCTGGCCGGATAGAGCGAGAAGTCCTGGGCGAAGTCCCGAACGTCGCCGTTGATGTCCTGCACCCGATCGGGCGCGTGAAGCGTCAGGGTCACGAGGGCCGTGCTGTTCCCCGACGACGACGCGGGAGCCGCGGTCTCATCGAGGGTGGCCGAGGTCACGGTGACGGGCAGGGCGACGCGATAGGTGCCGGTCGCGTCGGAGACGTCGATGTTCTGCACCGATGACGGAGCGACCTGGGCGCTGGGAGCAACGGCCCCGGCGTTGCGATACAGCGAGGCCGCTACCGGACCGGTGCGGGCCAGGGTGGTCAGAGAGAAGTCCTGGGTGAGCCCGTTGCCGGCGAGCTCGAGGGCGACGGTGCCGGCGCGATCGGACACCGCAACGGCGTCGGTGCCAGCACCGGTGGGCGTGGAGGGCACGGGAAGACTGCGGCCGTCGATCACCACGCTCAGCGTCACGGGACTCGTGGGAACCGTTGGTGTCGGGGGCGGCGTGGTGTCGAGGGCGCGGGAGAACACGACCAGGTGTGAGCCGGCCGGCGCCTGGAGGTCGGTGGTGTGGCGGACGTTGGCCACCCCGGTGACCACGAGGAAGTAGTTCGGCACGCGCAGCCTGCCGTCGTGGGGCTGGGTGAAGGACACCCCGTTGGGCGCGGCGGCGACGACCTGGTCGGGAGGCGCAACGGGTGGCGCGCCAAGGGCGGGCGCGCTGGCCATGGCGGCGGCGATCGCCACCAGAACCCCAGCCCCGATCAGCCAGCGGGGCACCTGCCGCTCCCCCTCGTTGAGAGTTCCCGCGGCGAACATTACGGCGCGGGGAGCCACGGGCGCTACGCCCGAATTGTCCGCTCGAGTGCGCGGCGGGGTGCGTCTGACCTGCAGAAATTCCTGCGAGTGCGTGAGCCGGTGCGCGCTGGCGTGCGCCGCGGCGTGCGCGCCCAGGCGCAGCGTGTGGCCATGGAAACCATCACTACATCGCCCAGTTCCAGGACCACCGGACTGCTGAGTGTCCAAGGGGCGCCGGCGTATCGCAACGTGACCGACACGGGCGCGCGAACGCTGATCGCCACGCACCGAATCGTCGACTACCAGCCCAGCCAGGCGATCGGTGTGGACGCTCGACGAGACG
>JAFAUA010000077.1 GCA_019243595.1 Acidimicrobiia bacterium | reverse complement strand
TGGAGGTACCGCACGTTCTTCGAGGGCCGGGTCAGGAGCCGGGCTACCCCCAGCATCACCGGTGCCGGGTCGACAGGACGTTTCGATGCCGGGGGTCGACGGCATCGAGGCGACCCGCAGACTCCTGGCAAAGCGGCCGCAGTCGAGGTCGTCGTGTTCTCCGATTGTGAGCGCATCCTCGAGGCCCTGGATGCGGGCGCCGTGGGCTACCTGCTCAAGGATGCCGAGCCCGAGGAGCTGCTCCGAGGCATCCAGACCGCGGCCGGAGGTGAATCGCCGCTGGCGCCAAGGCAGCCGAGGCCGTGCTCACGACGCGGGCCGAGAGCAGGCCGGCAGAGCTGACCGCACGCGAACAAGAGGTGTGCTCGCCGAGGGACTGGCCAACACGCAGCTCGCCCGAGGCCTCGGGATAGCCGATAAGACGGTGAAGGCCCACCTGACGGACCTGTTTCAGAGCATCGGCGTCACCGACCGGACCCAGGCCGCCCTGTGGGCCCGCAATCAGGGCATCGCAAAGTTCTGAGTGTCGCGGGACCATCGTCCGGTACCAGTCAGGCGCTCCAGTGGTGGGAGGAGCGGCCTTGGTCCGCTGGGCCCCGTTGACCTGGCCAGGGGTTCGCGGTCATCCGCGACCGACCGCCCGCGCGTAAGGGTGAGGAAGAGGGTGCGACAAGGCACGATTTGAGGAGGTGGCCGGTGCAGCGACGTGGGCGAGCCTGGGGTGCCATCGGCGTGATGGTGGGCGTGGTGATGGCGCTGGTCGTCTCCGGCGCTCTTGTGGCGCCGGCCCAGGCGGATACGGCCGTATCGATCTCGGGCTCCGGCTGCGCGGGGGCCACGACCTTCTGCTTCGTCCCAGCTCAGTCAACGGTGGCGAACGGCACCACGGTGACCTGGACCAACCAGACCACCGCACCCCACACGGTCACCCGCTGCACCCCGGCGGCCTGCAACGGCACCGACGCTGGCTCGGGTAGCGACGCCAGCTTCACCAGCGGAAACGTTGCGGCGAGCAATGGCGCCACGTTCAGCCACGCGTTCAACGGAGCCGGTACCTACAACTACTACTGCCAGATCCACGGCTACGCCGTCATGCATGGCATAGTCACTGTCCAGTCCGCGGTCGGTACGACGACAACGACGGCGACGGCTTCGGCGCCCACGACCGTGGTGCCGTCCCCGCCCAATCCGCCGCCTCCCGCGGCCGCCGTTTCGGGGAACGTCTCGTTCACCGGGTAGACGCCACGTCGCCCGAAAATGAAGACCTTGCCAGGAGAGGAATCCATCGTGAAGCAGCTTCAGCGTTCGTCAGATCGGCGCCTGTGGCCCGCAGCCGTCGCGCTTGCCGTTGTCGCGGCGGTCGTGCTCGCCGCCTGTGGCTCCTCGGGCAGCAAGTCGACGACCTCGGGCCCGACAACCCCGACGACCCCGTCGGGCTCAGCGCCGACGACAGTGGCCCCGTCGATGACGTTCAGCACGACGAGCGTTGCCGGCCTCGGAACCGTGGTCGTGGATGGCGCCGGGCGCACGGTCTATATCTTGACCACAGGGGACCACACGAACGTCCCGTGCGACGACGCGAGCGGGTGCACCAAGGCATGGCCTGACCTCCCCCTCCCCGACGGGGTGACCAGCGCGAAGGCAGGGACCGGCATCGACGCATCGCTGCTCGGGACGAAGAAGCTCGCTGACGGCGAGACGTATCCGACCTACAACGGCTGGCTCATGTACGAGTTCGCGGGCGACGGCGGCCCGGGCCAAGGCAAAGGCCAGGGGATCCACAGCTTCGGAGGAACGTGGTACGCGCTCATGGCGAACGGCAACCCGGTGAGTGGCGGGGGGGCCGCCGCGACCTCGCCAACGACGGGCGCCGCAAGCAGCGGGGCCGGAACGCCCGGGTACTAAGGCTGTCGTTCTCGAAGGCGGTGGCCCGTAGGGACCCTCGCACTGACTCCCAGATCGGCTCGCTATCGACCGATCTAAGCCGACGCGGCTCGGGACAAGAGCGTTCCAGAATGCGCGCCGCCCGGCTTGGGTGTTGCCTGCAATTGCCGATCTGGAACGGCGCGAACGGCGTCGCTGCGATATGGGTTCGCTGGGGGAGTGGTGTCAAAGTCCGGCCTCCGACACGTTCTGTGGCACACGCGTCGAGCGGAGCCCCACGGCGGACGGTGTGCTTGTCGGGCGGTATTCGAGAGGGAATGCCGACGTCGGCGTAGTTCTCGGCCCTGAGCGCCGGATCCGCCTCGACTGATGACCACAGGAGATCCGCGTTCGAGGTCGCGCTAGTCCGGTAGGGCGGTCTCCAAAATGACGCCGACGTGCCATTGGCGTCCATGAGCCGTCCGAGGAAAATGCCGCGGGGGAGCGCTTCGACACGGAGGGAAAGGGACCCGACAATGCGTCATAGAAAGCGCATCGCGGCCGTTGGGCTCGCCGCGGCACTCAGCGCCGGATCCCTCGGGGTGCTGGTCCCCGAGGCCCATGGCGCCACCACGGCCAACACCTCCGTCAACTTCACCCTGACCGCGGGGAGCTTGAGCATCAGCGCCCCCGCCTCGGCGAATTTGTCCTCCGGCACGGCGACGGGCACGCCCTCGCTGAGCGGCAACCTGGGCGTGACGAATGTGACCGACAGCCGAGGCAACCTGACGGCGACCTGGACGGTCACGGTGACGTCGACCAACTTCACGACCGGCGGAGCGAGCGCCAACGAGACGATCCCGAAGGCCAACGTCAGTTACAACTCGGGTGCAGCTACCGGCACCACGGGCACAGGCGCCTTCACGCCAGGTGTTGTCGCCTCCCTTTCGGGCACGCTGCCGGCGACACAGATCGGCGCCAGCTGGACTGGCGTGTCGAACAACTCGGCGACCTGGAACCCCACCATCGGCGTGACCCTGCTCAACACCAACAGCACCACGGCGGTTGCCGGCACCTACACCGGCGCGATCACCCAGTCGGTGGCATAGACCCCTCAGCTGGAGGCTAGAGAGGAAGGCCGAGCCCGAGCGTGGCGCAGTTGTCGACGGGGGGAGCGCCGGCGAAGCGAGCTTGGAGGAAGGGTCCGGTCTGCGGCTCGAATGCCCCGGCGGCTGCCTGGTGGGGGAGACCGGGGTACTCCTCGTAGAGCACCGGCACGCCTTCGCTGCAGTAGTGGCGGGCGAGGGCTTTGGCGTCGATGGCCGACATGGCGCCGTCCCCCTTCGCGTCGGCGTTGCCCATGGCGATGAACAAGGGCTCCTGCGGATGGGTCTTCGCCACGCCCATGGTCTGGTCGCCGAGCATCGTCGAGAACGGTTTGGCGTGCGTGAGGTCCTGGTAGGGCGGCAGCAGGAGCTGGTCGATCCTCACCACGTACTTGCCGAAGTCCGATGCCATGCAGGTGTCACTCTCGGCCTGCACGATCTGCTGGCCAAGCGGCGTCAGATAGGGCGTCAGGTCGATGCCGTAGGCGCGGGACAGTCCCAGCAGCTCGCCCGGGATGGCGGCCGAGTACTGGCTGCTGCCGTTGACGTAGGCGAGGTGGTCGAAGTAGTTGGCGGGAACGCCGCCTTCGGCGACGCCGACGATGTTCAACTCGGGGGCGTAGGCCGGGGCCAGCTCGCTGGCCCAGTCAGTGGCAACCGACCCACCCGAGTAGCCGGACATGCCGACTTTGGCGCTTGACGGCTTCAAGCCGAGGTACGACTCCGTAGCCCGGATCCCGTCCAGCGCGCCGTACCCCGACTCCCGTCCGCTCATCCACGCCAGGTGCGTGCCCTCGAAGTCCGGGACGGTGACGATGTCGCCCTGGGAGAGGTACCAGCTGATCAGCAGCTCCTCTTCGTCGGCTTCCTGGGCGTAGGTCGAGTCGCCCGGGTCACCACCGGAGAGCGTGTAGCTGGGATCGCAGCGGGAGCCGAGGCCGTCGTAGAAGCTCATATAGCCGACGATGTTCGGCACGACCGGCATGGACGTCTGCGTGGGCACCAGCACGGTCGCGACCGTCACCGTCGGCCTTCCGCGCTGGCCGGTGGTCCGGTACAGCAGCTGTTCGGCGTTGACCGGCGTGAAGTTGCCGGCACCGAGCGCCAACTTGACCGTCCGGTGCTTGAGCACAGTGCCCGGCCGGATCGTCTTGAGCCGCTTCGGCCCCGTGTAGGTGTAGAAGGGGTCCTGCGATGGACGCACGGGGCCCGCCGCCTTGGCGGCCGGAATCAATGCGACCAGCGGGACGAGCACAAAGCACGCGAGGACACCGCGAACCCCTGCTCTTCCGCGCCGCACCACGGTCTATTCGCCGTCGCCGGGTGCATGTCCTGTTTGGCCGAAGTGCTCATCGACATCGTCGCTCGGTTCCCAGGTATCGGAGGCGCCACCGGGGGTAGGGCTGCACGATGAACAGTCGGCGAGGTGTGATTTTCGACATCGACGGGACGCTCGTCGACACCAACTATCTGCATGCCATTGCCTGGCGACGGGCGTTCGTGGACTGCGGCGAGGACGTGGCGACGGCCCGTATCCACAGGATGATCGGCGCCGGGTCCGAGGTACTTCTCCGGGAGCTGCTCGGTGACGTCCGCACCGACGTCAAGAAGGCATGGCGTGGGCACTTCGACGAGCTGAAACCTGAGATTCGCCCGTTCGCCGACGCCGCTTCTCTCCTGCGCGCCGTGAAGGAGCGAGGCGCCACCGTGGTTCTCGCGTCGTCGTCGGAACAGGAGGATGTCGATGCTCTGTTGGCGGCCATCGACGCCGACGACGCGATCGCCGAGGTCACGAGCGCCGGCGACGTCTCGGACGCGAAGCCTTCCCCGGAGGTCTTCCAGATGGCGATGGACAAAGCAGGGCTCGATCCAGCAAGCACCGTGGCCGTCGGCGACACCGTGTGGGACGTGGAGGCGGCGGCCCGTGCCGGACTCCGATGCGTCTGCGTGCTGAGCGGGGGCATCGGTCAAGCCGAGCTCGACGCAGCTGGCGCTCTGGCCGTGTACCCCGACGTCTCCACCCTCCTGCGCGACCTCGACGGATCGCCGCTGTTAGGCGGTTAGCGCTCGCCCCCGGTGTCTACGATGCGGGCACCGCGGCGCACAGAGGTCGTATGACGATCACCAGGACGAGTACGTGTCGGCTCTGCACGGCGATGTGCCCGATCGTCGTCACCATCGAGGACGGGCGGGCGGTCGAGGTGCATGGCGACCGCGAGGCCCCGCTGTACGAGGGCTACACGTGCCCGAAAGGTCGGGCCCTTCCCGAGGTCCATGCCAACCCCAAGCGGCTCCTACACAGCCTGCGCCGCAGGTCCGACGGAACGCATGAGCAGATCTCGAGTGCCGAGGCCGTGGACGAGATCGCCGATCGCCTCCGCGACGTCGTCGGCCGCCATGGCCCCAACTCCGTGGCCGTCTACATCGGGACGGCGAGCGCGTTTTATCCCGCCCTGGGCAACGTCGCCGGCTCGTTCATCACCGCCCTCGGCAGCAAGATGATCTTCTCGGCCGCATCGATCGACCAACCGGGGACCCGCATCGCCGATGCCCTGCACGGTCTGTGGCTCGGCGGTCGCACCGGGTTCGACGACTGCGACGCATTCCTCTTCGCGGGCACGAACCCGGTGATCTCCAAGCAGTTCCTCTCCGAGAATCCGGCCAAGCGCCTGGCTCGGGCCGTCGAGCGCGGCACCAAGGTCGTGGTCATCGACCCGCGGCGCACCGAGACGGCGCGCCGTGCGCATGTCCACCTTCAGGCGCGCCCCGGTCAGGACGCGATCGTCATCGCCGGCCTCATCCATCTGATTCTGCGCGAGGGTCTCGTCGACAAGGACTTCCTCGACCGGCACGTCGACGGCGTCGAGTCCCTGAGACAAGCGGTCGCCAGGTTCACGCCCGAGTTCGTCGCCCACATCGCCGACGTCCCGGCCGACGACCTCGTCGAAGCGGCCCGCATCCTCGGCACCGCCCGCCGTGGCGGCGCGGGTGGCGGCACCGGGATCAGCATGACGAGCTGCACCAGCGTCACCTCCTACCTCCTGCTCTGCCTGATGTCGTTGCGGGGTTGGTGGGCTCGCGAGGGCGAGCGGGTCGACCGCCCCAACGTGCTGATGCCCCCCAACCACGCCAAGGCCCAGGCCCGCCGGCCGTACAAGGCGAGCGGCTTCGGCCACAAGATGCGCGTACGCGGGCTCGAGCAGGTCGTCGGCGGGCTGCCCACGGCGGCGCTGGCCGAGGAGATCCTGCTGCCCGGCGAGGGTCAGATCCGGGCTCTCTTCAACGTCGGGGGCAGCCCGATGACAGCCTGGCCCGATCAGCGCCGGACGCGGAAGGCGCTCGAGGACCTCGAGCTCTTCGTGACGACCGACGTCGAGTACTCGCCGACGGCCCGCATGGCCGACTACGTGGTCGCCACCGAGATGACGCTCGAGACGCCGTGCATCACCCAGGTCTCCGAATACATCAAGTACTTCCATCCGGGCTACGGCTTCAGCGCCCCATACGCCCAGTACACGCCCGCCCTCGTCGACCCGCCGGCCGGTTCCGATCTCATCGAGGACTGGCAGCTCTACTACCGCGTCGCGCAACGCCTGGGACTGGCGCTCAACCTGGTGAACGTCTTCGGGCGCATCGGCGCGCACATGGAGGCACCCATCGAGGTCATCCCGCTCGACATGGAGCACGAGCCGACGACCGACGACATCTACGAGATGATGTGCCGCGGTTCGCACGTCCCGCTCGACGAGGTGAAGCGCTACCCCCACGGGCATCTGTTCGAAGAGCTGCTCGAGCAGGAGATCGGCCCGCGCGATCCCGATTGCGAGGACCGCCTTGACGTCGGCAACGCCGACATGCTCACCGAGCTCGCCGAAATCGGTGACCGGGCGACGACGACCATCCCCGACGACGACCGGCCGTTCCTGTTCGTGCCCCGCCGCGAAAATCGGGTGATCAACTCGACGGGCCGCACGCTCCCGGGCCTCATGCGCGGTCGCAGCTACAACCCGGCCTTCATGCACCCCGATGACCTCGCCCGCCTCGGTGTGGCGGGCGGCGACCTGGTCGAGATCCGCTCTGCGTACGACAGCGTCACGGGCGTCGCCGAGGCAGACGCAGACCTCCGACCGGGGGTGGTCTCGATGAGCCACGGCTTCGGCGCCATTCCGGGTGAGGATGAGGACCCCCGGGTCGACGGAGCTAACACCAACCGTCTTCTGCGCACCGACGTGGAGTACGACCGCTACACGGGCATCCCGCGCATGGGCGCCCTCCCTGTAGCCGTCGCCGCCGTCCGCGATGTTTCTCCTGTCGCCCCCGTGCGGTAAATATGTGAGTGACGCACATATTTGGGAGGCGACATGGGATCGCAAGCAACCGGCACCGTCGAGATCGCGGGATGGGACGAGAAGCCCTACGAGCAGATCGACGACGACCGCAAGCTGACGTCGACAACCGTGCAGCAGAAGTTCCTCGGTGACATCGAGGGCGAGGGTTCGGGCACCTGGTTGACGTCGTATTTCGCCGACGGCACCGCCGAGTACGCGGGCTTCCAGCGGATTGCCGGTTCGATCGACGGCAAGACGGGATCGATCCTGCTCCGGATGTCGGGCGGCTACGACGGCACGACGGCGCGCAGCGAGTGGTCTGTCGTCGAGGGAATGGGCACCGGCGAGCTTGCGACCCTCACGGGTTCTGGGCGCAACGAGTCCGACAGCGAGGGACACAACACCTACACGCTCGACTATCAGCTCGCGTGACCGGCGGCTTCGACGCCGGGGTGAACAGGCTCGGAGCGCTTGCGCTGCGGTTGACCGATCGGATGCAGCTGGCCGTCACGAGCGGCGACGAGCGTTCGTTGTCGGCGGCCACCGCTTTGTCGGTGCTCGACCGGTGGTTCGGAGCGCCGCCGAGCGTGGACACGCTCCGCCGGGTGATGGGGCTCACTCCCTCGGGCGGCGTGCGCCTGGTGGACGTACTCGAGCGCGACGGCCTGGTCACCCGCCGGCCGGGCGCCGACGCCCGAGTGCGGACGATCGTCCTGACGGCGAAAGGGCGGCGGGCGGCGCGAGCGACCGTTGAGGCGCGGCACGACCTGCTCGAGGAGGTGCTCGCGCCGCTGGATGACGGCGAGCGGGCGGCGCTTGCGGCCATCGTCGACAAGCTCCTGATCGGACTCATCCGTGGTCGCCGACCGGGCCCTGCGATGTGCCGGCTCTGCGACACCGAGGCGTGCGGGGCGCCACGCGATGAGCCCTGCCCGGTGACGCGCGCCGCGCTCGGTTAGAGCACCTCCGGTGCGTCCTCGGTGACCAGCACGGTGTCGCCGGCTCCGGCGACGCTCACCGACAGCACCATCCCGGGCTCGAGGCGCTCGTCGGCCGGCAGCGCCTCGTAGCCGCAACCCACGCCGTGCACGTCGGCGCCGACGTCAGCGACGGCAACGCCAGGATGGCAGCGCGCGATCGCGGCGACGAGCTCAGCCGGTCTGTCGACCTCCGGCGCGGTGCGCGTTACGTCGGCCTCCCAGCCGTCGCGCAGCACGCCCACGGCGACCGTGACCCGTTGGCCGGCGCGGGAGATCCGCGGCTCGAAGGCGGCGGTCGTCGTGCCTTCGGCTGCCATCGCCTCCATGGCCAGGGCCACAACGCCGCTGTCGTCGAGGCCGCGCGCCACGCCGTTCAGGGCCACGGCCATTGTCGACCGGGCTACGGCCGCGGCGGCGCGCAGGTGATCGACCTCGTCTGGCGACTTGATGCGCCGGGCGGCGCGCATGATCGCCTCTCCGTCGACGAGCGAGGCGTCCGGCACTGCAGCCGTCAAGAGCGCCTCGAACAGCGGGGTGATGCCGTCGACGCCGACGCGCTTGGCGGACCGCACTCCCGGGAGGGCGGCGACGCGCCCGACCAGCGTGGCCGGGTTCCAGGACGGCGGGTAGAGGTGGGCGTCGGCCGGGACTCCGAAGTCGGTGACCGACAAGACGTGCACCGCACCCGTCTCGGCCACGACGACGCAGCCGGGAGAGAATGCCCGCTCGCCGGCCAGGAACAGGCGGTGGGCACCGGAGACGGCCCGGGCATTTCCCTCACGGCCCAGGATGAGCACGTCGACCTCCCGACGCCCCATCTCGTCGAGGACACGCTCCTTACTCATACGGTGCGTGCGGATAGTCGGTGAGCAGCTCGCACCCGCCGTCGGTCACGACGATGACCTCCTCGGCCCGGTAGCCGCCGTGGCCGTCGTCCCACACCACGGGCTCCAGGACCAACACGGTCCCGGGCTCGAAAATCACCTGCGACTCGATCTCCGCGCCGAGGTCGGTGCCGCAGAAGGGCAGCTCGGCGCTGTCGGTGCCGATCCCGTGGGCGACGTACAAGTGTGGGAACCACGGCGGTTGGCCGCCGTTGGCCTCGCGAGCGGCGATGGCCACGTCCCACGCGCTGGCGCCGGGCTTGATGATGGCGCGGCAAGCCTCGACGATCTCGAGGTAGCGGCGGAACTGCGACCGCTGACGGGCATCCGGATCGACGCCGACGTACCACGTCCGGCCGAAGTCCGATGCCCAGCCGTTGAAGTCGATGCCGGCGTCGTTGAAGATCACGTCGCCCTTCTCGAGCACACGCCCGACCGCGGGGAGCGGGAACGGCAGGTGGCCGGTGAACGTGAACGGCCCGTCGGCCAGCGACGTCGGCAGCACGTTCCAGATCGGGTCGACGGTGTTGCCGGTCGCACCCAGCTCGAAGATCCGGCGGAAGAACAGCGCGCTGAGGTCGGTGTCGCGGATTCCCGGCCGCAGGGCGGGCAAGACGTCGTCCATCGCCTGCTCGTTGATCCGCTGCGCCCGGCGCATGGCATCGAGCTCAGCGGGCATCTTCACGAACTTGGCGGCGGTGAGAAGGGGCCGGGCGTCCACCGGCGCGTGTGGCGCCAGTGCCGCGTGGACGAGCATCGACGGGTATTCGTCGATCGCGAGTGTCCCCGCGTGGTCGCCGATCGCGGCCGCCAGTTCTCGGACACCATCGTCGAAGTCGAGCGGCGGGGGCGTGAGCAGGCGCACGTCGGTCCTGGTGAGGATCGCGACCGTTCTCGTCGCTCCAGCACGCGCCGGCTCCTGGGACGGCGCTGCGTGGCCGGTCGCGTAGGCGACATTGTTCTCGCCGCACAGGACGACGACGTCGACGCCCTGCGCCTCCATCTGGGCGACGAGCCGCGGGTGGGGCGTGGCTACCGTGCGATCTCCACGTCGAGACGGGCGGGCCCGGTCTCGAAGAAGGCGGGCACGTTCTGGAACTCGAACCCGTCGACGAGACGCACCGTCCCGGGCTTGAAGTGCCGGAGAAAGGTGGTGACCGCGATCCGGGCGACGGCGCGTGCGAACGGGGCGCCGGGGCAGAAGTGCGGCCCGTACCCGAACGTGAGGTGGTCGCTGCCGTTGGGCCGGTCGACGTCGAAGTCGTCGCCGTGTTCGAAGACGGTCTCGTCGCGGTTGGCGCACGCTGTGCCCATCACGACCCGCTGGCCCGGCTCCAGCTCGGTGCCGTCGACCTCCGTTTCCCGCCGGCACCCGCGCGGGATGAACATCACCGGCGGCGACAGGCGCAGGCTCTCATCGATGGCTCGCGACGTCGCCTCTGGATCTTCACGCAGACGATCCTCGAGGTCCGGCAACGT
The DNA here is from genome assembly GCA_019243595.1 of Acidimicrobiia bacterium. Lineage (GTDB taxonomy): Bacteria > Actinomycetota > Acidimicrobiia > Acidimicrobiales > AC-14 > CADDZP01. The sequence continues at coordinate 18,563 of JAFAUA010000077.1, read as the reverse complement.
GAACAGGGCGTAGAGCAGGTTGCCGAGCAGCTGGCTGGTGGTCGTCAGGCCGCCCGTGATGAGGTTGCGCACCATGGCCCGCAGCTGGGGCGGTGTGAGCCGCTCGCCGTCGACCTCGAGCTCGAGCAGCTTGGTCGTGACGTCGTCGCGGGGTTCGGACCGCCGCTCGGCGATCCGGTCGTCGATGTAGCCGGCGAACTCCGGAAAGCCCTCGGCGAATCCGAACACACCGTCGCGGTTGCGGTGGGTCGCGGGGAAGCCGCTCTCGATGAGGCCCTTGGCCCACGCCATGATCTGCGGACCGTCGTCCTCGGGAAAGCCGAGCAGGTGCATGGTCGAGGAGTTCGGCAGGGGACCGGTGAAGGTCGGCACCAGATCCACCGGTCCGGTCGCGGGCAGGGCGTCGAGCAGCGCCGACGCTTTGGCCTCGATGTAGGGCTCGGCGGCGCGAACCGACTTCGGCGTGAGCGCGGTCACCATCACGCGGCGGACGAGTGTGTGGTTCGGGGGGTCGAGCTCGCCGAGCGTGCGGTCTTCGAGAGGGACCACCACCCCAGGCGCCTTGAAGCCCTGAGCGCTGGAGAACCCCTCGGTGTCCCGCAGCAACTGCCGGCACTCGGCATGGCGAGTCACGTAGGCCATGCCGTCGCCGATGTCGACGACGGCCGACCGCTCGCGCAGCTCGGCGAGCAGCGGCCACGAGTTGTGGGCCTGCTCGGCGTCGAAAGGATTGAAGGTGCCGGCCATGGCCGGGTTACTTCCGGTCCAGCTCCAGCATCTTGATGGCGTTGCCCCGCAGCACCTTGTAGGTCATCTGGTCGTCGAGGTGCGCCGTGATCTTCTCGACGTACGCCTTGGAGTACGGCCAGGTCGTGTCCGTGTGCGGGTAGTCGACCTCGAAGCAGATGTTGTCGCGGCCCACGGCGTCGAGGTTGTGCAGGCCGTGGTGGTCGGCGGTGAAGCAGCCGAAGATCCGCCCGTGGTAGTAGGTCGACGGCGGCTCGGGAATGCGCTCCTTGGAGTGCTGCCAGCTGTCGTGCTGTTCCCACACGGTGTCGGCCCGCTCGAGGGCGTAGGGAATCCAGCCGATCTGGCCCTCCGAGTAGGCGAGCTTCAGCTTCGGGAACTGGATGAGCTTGCCCGAGAACAACCAGTCGGCCAGCGACGCCATCGAGTTGTTGAAGGCGAGCGTGCCGCCGACGCCGCCGGGCGCGTCGGGTGAGGCCGCCGGGTTGGTCGACGACGACCCGATGTGCATGCAGAGGGTGACGCCGTTGTCGTTGCACACCTGGAACAGCGGATCCCACTCGCCGGAGTGGATCGTCGGCAGCTTGAGGTGGTGGGGGAGCTCGCTGAAGCAGATCGCACGCACGCCGCGGTCGGCGTTGCGCTGGGTCTCCTTGGCGGCCAGCTCGACGTCCCACAGCGGGATGAGGCAGAGGGGAATGTTCACGCCGCCGGACGGGCCGCACCACTCCTCGACCATCCAGTCGTTGTAGGCCTGCACGCAGGCGAGCCCCAGCTCCTTGTCGTTGCCTTCATAGAACGTCTGGCCGCAGAAGCGAGGGAACGTGGGGAACGGCAGCGAGCCGTCCATCCAGTTCATCTCGAAGTCCTTGATGCGGGCGTCGCGGTCGTAGCACCCGGGGATCATGTCGTCGTAGGTGAGGGCGACCATCTCCATCTTCGAACGGTCGAAGTTGGGGAGGTCACCATCGGCTCCCGGGGTGATCGCCTCTTGGGGGATGGCGACGAACTTCTTGTGGACGTAGATCAGTCGATCCTCGTAGTACCAAGCGTCGCCCCACAGGCCCTCGGGGTCCTCGTGCATCTGGTACTTGGCGCCCGCCATGTGCTTGAAGTCGCCCCACCGCTTGCGCTCGACGTGGGGTCCTTGAGCCCGGTACTTCTCGGGGAGCCACGTCTGCCAGACGTGTGACGGCTCGACGACGTGGTCGTCGACACTGATGATCTTCGGCAGCTCGTCCATCACGGGTCACGCTAGCGCCGACCCTGACGCCGGCGTCAGTTCTTGGCCCGCGTCTCCTTCCGGGCCTTCCGTCGACGATGCCGACGGACGGCGCCGAAGGCCTCCCACAGGATCGCTCCCGCCAGAGCGCAGCCGAAGATCACAAACCACAGCGGCAGGTTCAGGTGCCAGAAGAAGAGGTGGACCTTCGCCTCCTTGGTGTTCTCCAGCATGAACACCAGCAGGAGGATGGCGAGGACGAAGAACGCAATGGCACGGGCACTCAGCCCCGACACCTCGCGCACTTCGACCGGCTGGCCTTCGGGTGAGGGCGGCGAGGACGGCGGCGGGGGTGGTTGGGAGCTCATCTCCCCTACACCCTTCCCCATTCCGCGCCCGCTATGCGTCAGGCGGCGGTCGGCAGCCCGATCGTCTCCGTCGCGCCTGCGTCGTCGACGAGGAAGGCGCCGTAGCCGTCGAGCGTCCGCAACAGGTCGGGTGCGTCGCGCCCGAGGGCAAAGGCGGCGGTCGCGTAGGCGTCGGCGGTGCCCAGGTCGGGGCCCACGACGGTCACGCTGGCAAGCCCGCGTGCCGCAGCGCCGGTCCGCGGGTCGAAGACATGATCGCCCCGCTCATACGAGCCCGATGTCGCCACGGCCCCGCAGTCGACCTCGACGACTGCGACGACCCGAGAGGCGTCGAAGGGGTCCTGTATTCCTATCCGCCAGGCGCCGTGAATCCGCCATGCGGCGATGTCACCACCGCCGTTGACGCACACGCCACGCGCTCCCGCCGCCACGAGGATGTCGGCCGCCCGCTGCACGGCCCAGCCCTTCACGTAGGCAGCCGGGTCGGCGCATCGGTTCGGGTCGGCATCGATGCGGAAGGCCCCCTGAGTCGCCCGCGTCAACTGGTCGGTCCGTTCGAGGACGTGGCGGATGTCCGCATGAAGCTCGCCCGGTGCGAGCTGTCCGGCGCAGTACCGCAGCCATTCGCTGCCCGAGCGGTAGGTGGTGAACCGGTCGTCGACCTCGTGCAGCCAGGCGACCGCCTCATCCATGGCCACGTCCACGTCGACGTCGGCATCAGCGTGCACGAGAAATGACACGGCCGTGCCCATGACGTGTTCGACCCGGCGGACCGCCGTCACTGCGTGATACCCGCCTTGTCGAGCGCGGCCTGAAGTGACTGACCGTACGCGTCCGACGTGTACGTGGCGCCGCTCACGGTGTCAATGTTCGCGCTCTGGGCCTGGAGCACCTCGTCGTGGAGCACCGGCAGAGCCTGCTCGCTGATGAACTGTGACCGACGCGCCTCGTTCGGATACTCGAGCGCCTTCACGTCCGCGATTCGTCCGCCGACGAGGACCAGCTCGACTTCGACAGGTCCGAATCGTGTTTGGACCACCGGGCCGTCAACCGTACGGTTGCCCGACGGGGCGGGCTTTGTGGTCGGTGTGGTCTGGGACGGCTCGGACGTCGGTGGGCTGGCCGTGGTCGAAGTGTCCCCGCCTGCGGGCGGCGCGGCCGCAGGCGTGCTCCCGCGAGTCGCGGGGTTCGTATCGATCACGCCTTGGGCGTGGAGGAGCCAGGTCAGCCCGGCGGCAGACAGGGCTATGGCGGGGACTGCGCGTTTCACTAGCGAACCTCAGACATCGAAGCGCTCGGTATGGATCTGCGCCTCCGGCACACCGTTGGCGCGGAGCGACCAGACGACGGCGTCGACGAACCCTGAGCGGCCACACACGTACGCGTCACGGGCAGGCGCGTCGGGCACGAGGGCGCGCAGGGAGGGTGGGGAGATGACGTCCTGGCGGGGGTCGGCGCTTCGGCGACCGAGGAGGTAGTCGACCTCATTGCCGCGCGCCGCCGCCAGCGCGTCGAGTTCGCTCTTGAGCATGAGGTCATCTGGCGTTCGGGCGCGGTACACGACCCGCACATCGGTGCCCGCCGGGAACGCCTCGAGCAGCGCCCGCAGCGGCGTGATGCCACTTCCGCCACCGACGAGCAGCACCCGGCGCGTGCGCCGGTGCCCCACGGTCAGGCTGCCGTATACGCCACTCACCACGGCGCGGGTGCCCGGACGCAGGGCGCGCAAACGGCTCGTGAAGTCGCCTTCGACAGCAGCCGTGATCCGCCAGCGTGTGGAGGTCGGTGCCGCCGAAAAGGAGAACGGATGGGACTGCCACCAACCGTTGCGCGTAAGGAAGCGGATCCGGATGTGCTGCCCCGCCTCGCCGCCGTACTCGTCGAGACGGCGCCCGGCAAGCGTGACCGTGACGGCCGCTTTGCTCTCGAGGTGTACGCCCTCGACGATCATCGGGTGGGCCGCCATCTGTCGTGCCGGGACAAGGACGCGGTACCAGACGAGGGCGCACGCCACGACCAGGTGGAGCCACGTCCACGCCAGCGTCGGCATCGTCGCATGCACGAAGCTGGCGCCGTCGGTGATCTCGTGGCCGAACGCCAGGAACAGCGCCGGATAGATGTACCAGTGGGCGAACAGCCACGTTTCGTACTTCATCCTCGACCGAGCCCGCCGCACCGACGTGACGGCGACCGCCACCATGATCACGGCGGCGACCGTCGCCGACAGCATCCACGGGTATGTCGTCACCAGGGTCGAGATCTCGTGGGCCGCGCTGGCTTTGTCGGCCGCCGCGTAGCCCGCAACGAGCGTGACGACGTGCACGGCGAGCAGGACAACAGTCGCGGTTGACGCCCAACGGTGCCAGCGCACGCTGTTGTCCGAACCCACGACGTTGGTGACGACCGGAATGCGCGCCATCAGGGTTACGGCGACGAGCGCGCAGATCGAGCACCCGAAGCCGGTCAGCTGACCCACAGCGGTCAGCCCGGCGCCGGCACCATGGGGAAGGTTCGCCAGCCACGTGACGACCACGGCGACAACGACGACGGCGCCGGCCAAGGCCGCGGCGCGGCCTTGCGGCCGACCGGTATCAGTGATGACGGCGTTCGATACTGCCATGGGACGCCCTCCAGGCAACCGCGCCTACATGAGAGTGCGCTGAAAAAGCGCTCAGGCAATCCTCAGCGCCTGAAGGGCGGCCGCTAGAAGACCACGCCCTCCTCGCGGAGGGCGGCGATGCGATCGTCGTCGTAGCCGGCGTCCCCCAGCACGGAATCGGTGTGCTCACCGACGTCCGGCGCCCGCTCGGGAACCCGAAGCGCAGCGTCGGTCAGCTGCGCCGGGAACGGGAGCATGTCGGCTTCTAGCTGTTCCTTTGGGATCCACGGCAGGCGATGCTGGAACTGCGGGTCGGCAGCGATCGTCTTCGTCGTGTTGACCGGCGCGATCGGGGTGTTGTGCGTGCCGCCGAACTCGATCCACTCCCCGGCGGTCTTCTGCTTGAAGATGTCGGTGAGGATCCCCTGGAGCTCGAGGTTGTTGCGGGCGTGGTCGGCGAACTTCGAACCCGGCCAGCGCTCGAAGAGGTCCATGCGGTCGACGCCCTCGCAGAAGTTCTTCCAGAACGCCTGCTCACTCGCCATGAACAACACGTGCCCGCCGTCGGCGGTCGCGTACACCTGGTAGCGCACGCCCTCTTTCATCCCCGCGGTCCCGGGCGCCCGCCGCTCGTAGTTGTCGGACTTGTTGCCGTAGACCTCGTCGCCGGGTCGCTCGTAAGCGCGCCACGACTCGATGCGGTACCAGTCGAAGTAGGCCGCCGAGTCGGCCTGAGCAACGTCGACGTAGCACCCCTCGCCCGACTCGCGTGCGCCAATCACCGCCGCGAGGATGGCGAGGGCGCCGTACAGCGGTCCGGCGTGGATGCCGATGCTCGTGTGCTCGGGCAGATACGTGTACCCGTGCTCGTCCTCGGCGACGGGGACCTGACCGGCCCAGGTGTCGTAGGCGATGCCGTGGCTCGGATACTCCTTGTACGGGCCGGTGGCCCCGTAACCCGAGATCGAGCAGAACACGATCTTGGGGTTGAGCTCGCGGAGCCGCTCATAGGAGAGGCCGCGTTTGGCCAGGGCGCCGGGCCGCATGGCCTCGATGACGACGTCGGCGTCCTTTACGAGGTCCAGATAGATCTGCACGCCTTCGGGCTTGCGCAGGTCGATGGCGATCGAGCGCTTGCCCCGGTTGATGTGCAGCGAGAGCAGCGATGCGTCACCGTCGCCGCGGGATGACTTGATGATCGGCCATGTCATCTGACGCCCGTAGTCGCCCTGCGGCGGCTCGACCTTGATCACGTCGGCGCCGAGGTCGGCGAGCAGACCACCCATTTCAGCGGGGCCCAGCATCGAGCTCTCGACCACGCGGACGCCGGCGAGCAACGGGCGGTCGGGCATGGGCGCTGAACCTACTGGCGACGTTGCAGCGTTAGGAATTCCGCTCGCGGCCGTTACACATGTATGGGCCCGGGCAATAGCAACAGTGTGAACCGTCGTCAGGGGCGCTGGCAGTTGCTGATCCAGGATGCGTCGACGCTCGCCCTCCAGGGCACGGGCACCCGTCGTGCGGCCCGCACGCTGAACGACGAGGCCGGCGGGGACCGCGTGGCGCTCGAGACGGCTCGCGAGCATTTCGTCGCCCGCGTCGCGGAGGGCGACGACGTGCACGCCGAGAAGGCGATTCGCTATCTCGACGCCGCCCTCTCCCCGGGCATGGCGCTCGCTCACCCGCTGCGTTCGATCGCCCGCCGCTGACAGCGCGCGGTGTCAGCCGTTACAGGTTGACGATCAGGGCCCCGATGATCGCCACCACGAGCAGCGCGGCACCGAGTGCGATGAGCGCAACTCCCAGCCGGTTGTCCTGCCTGGCGCTTTTGGTGACCTTTTCGTCGAACAGCTGAGGCTGGGAATCTTCGCCTGCGCCCACCCCGCGCAGGCTAGTGAGCGTTTAGCGGCCCCTGCATGGCGAGTACAATGGAGAGGTCACCAATCAAGTGCACGAACCGGACCCCTTGGTTGTACCGAGGGGTCCTGCGTTTGAAGGGGCCTCACCCTTCGGGCGTGCCGAACGAGAGGAGACGCAAATGGCTCGAGCAACGTGGCATCCGTACGCGCCTGACCAGGCGTTCGGCCATCAAGCGGCGATCGACGAGGAGCGCCTCAACGAGGTACTCGCACAACTCGAGTCGCATCGCCAGCAGCCCCCGCGTGCCGGCAGCAAGGCCGAACCGCATCAGGCGCCCGCCGCTGAGCGGCGGGGCGCACCGATGTGGATCGGCAGCGGCGCCGGCCTGCCAGTGACGACGAACATCGCCCTGGAAGCGGCCGCCGCCCTGCGGGCCGAAGTGGACTAGGCGCTCTCGCGGTTCGCGCTCGGCGTCGCCTTCGCGGGTGTCCCGCGGAGGGCGTCGAGCGCGTCCTTCAGCGACTTCTGTACACGCTGGGCCGCTTCGGAGCCGGCTTCCATCGAGCAGTCGGCGATCTTCTGTGCCGCTTCGATACTCGCCCGGACCGATTCCTGCGCGGCGCCGAGGGCGACGTCGGCGCGAGACGAAGACGTACGCGTCTGTGCCATTGATTACCTCCTGTAGATACACGCGTTCTACCCACATGCCCCGAAGGGTTATGCCACACGTCACGCGCCGTAACGAACGGTGAAATCGCGGTCGCGGATCGGCATTGAACATGCAGGGCTCCACGCCGGAACCCCACATGCCGAGGAGATCCGTACATGCGTCGTTTCCATTTCCCCCTCCCTGCGGCTGTTGCCGCCGTCACGGTCGTGGCGGGGCTCGCCTCGTATCAGGGCGTCGACAAGCTCGTACTGGCCAAGAGCGGTGCCCCGTCCGCGACGGCCGGCGGGTCCGGCCATGATTCTTCGCCCGGCAACGGCACCGGCAACGGCGACCACCACGCGTCGACGTCGACCACCAGCACCACGGTCCATCACGAACCGACCTCGTCCACCATCCCGACGCCGCCGCCCGAGCCGGGGGCGACGACCTCCACGACCGTCCACCACGAAACCGGGTCGACGACGCCGACGACCATCCACAAGGAGACGCCGCCTCCGTCGACGAGCACGACCGTCCACCACGAGCCGACAACGCCGCCAGTGACGACCGCACCGCCGACGACGACCGTCGCGCCGCTCAGCTTCGGCTGCATGAACGGTGTCACCGGGGACCAGGGCTGGGCGAAGTGCGAATGGTCGCAGAGCAAGTCACCGAACTTCGATCACTACGTCCTCACGCGCGAGGTGCCCGGGTCGTCCCATCAAGTGATCTTCGAGACGAGCGACGTGACCAACACGTACTACGTCGACGGGCCTCTGGCGGTCGGCGGCCAGTACACGTACTGGGTCGGAGCGTTCGACGCCGCCGGACACCTGATCGGTCAGGGCGGCCCGATCCATCTCACCTGCTGCCCGGGAGGCACCGCCACACCGTGAGTTTGGCGGCCTCCCTGCCCATGCTCGTGGTCGACGGGGTCGACGAGCGCGGGCTGGCAGATGCCGCTCGCACCTCACCCGACGCTTTCGCCGTGCTGTACCGGCAGTACGTCGCTCGGGTCCACGCGTTTGCCTACCGTCGCTCGGGGTCGCGTGAGGTGGCCGAAGAGGTCACCTCGGCGACCTTCGAGCGCGCCTGGCGGGCGATGCCGGCGTTCCAGTGGCGGGGCGGCGGCTTCAAGGCGTGGTTGTTCGCCATTGCCGCTCGCGAGCTGGCGGGCTGGTACCGCCGCAACGCACGCGGGAACGGCGTGCGCGGCCAACGGGCGCTCCGGCTGCTGCACCCCGGTGACGTCGTGCACGACGACGAGGGCGTGGACAGCGAGGACGACATGGCGCTGCTGCGGGACGCGCTGTCCACGCTCCCGGAGCGCTACCAGGAGGCAATCTCGCTGCGCCACCTTGCGGGGCTGGACGCCGACGAGGCGGCCGCCGCCATGGGGTGCACCAAGGCCGTGCTCGCCGTCACCCTGCACCGGGCGACGAAGGCGCTGCGCCGCGCCATCGAAAGTCGGAGGACTGCGTCATGAGGACCACCGAGCTACGCGAACTGCTCGGCGAGCTGGAGGACTCGGCGACGCCGGAGCCCAGCGCCCTGTTCGTCGCCAAGTTGGAGGCGGACCTACGGACGATGGATCAGGCGGCGGAAGCGGAGGCTCGACCCCAGCGAGCCCCGCGCCGCCGCCGTGCTCGACTGCTGGTTGCCGCGGGTCCGGTCGCGGCGATGACCGCAGCCGCCGCCGCGGCCGCCGTGACGCTGCTGCCGAGCGACCCGCACCCGCGCCAGGTGACGACCGCCGATCCCGGTGTGACCGTGCCGGCGCCCCCGCGCGCCTTCAACGAGACGCCTACCTCCGTGCCGACGGCGACGACGGTGGCCGCGCCACCGTGGCTCCCGCCGGCCGCGGCGCCGCCGCAACCGCTTACGACGGCGACCACCGCTGCGCCGCGTGCGGTTGTCCCCGCGCCCGCGAGCGGCCCGAGCGAGCAATCGACACCGACGAAGGTGCCGTTCCACGAGCCGGTCACGACGACGGTCCCGCCCGAAACCACCACGACGACGACGGCCGCTCCCCAGACGCTCTCGCTGAACTGTCACGGCGCCATGGTCAACGGCTCACCCACCGTGTCGTGCGCGTGGACACAGAGCACCTCGCCGTCGTTCGCGTGGTACCGCCTCTACCGAGAGGCGCAGGGCAGCAACCGGGTCCTGTTGTTCTCGAGCGACGCCCGTACCACGACGAGCACCGCCGACACGACCGCCCAGGCGGGCACGACGTACTCCTACGTCATCGAGGCCACCGACGCCGCGGGCAACGTGGTGGGGAAGAGCACACCGGTCATCGTTTCCTGCTGCTGACTCGGGTAAGAACTCCACGTGCCGGAGCGGAGTCCGTGGCGGCGGGTGGGCGTCGCCCTGGTGGCGATGGTCATTGTTCTCGCCGTCGGCACCGTCGGATTCATGGTGATCTTCAGCGTCGGCGTGCTGGAGGCGCTGTACGACACGGCCTCGGTCGTGACCACGATCGGCTTCCGTGAGCAGCCACACTCGGCCGGCGCCAAGGTCTTCAGCATCTTTCTGATCCTGGCCGGCGTCGGGACCGTGCTCTACGCCTTCGGTGTGGTGCTCGAGGCGATCATCGAGGGACAGTTGCGCGACCTGTTCGGGAGGCGCCGGATGGAACGGAGAATCGCGGGCATGAGCGGCCACGTGATCGTGTGTGGGTGGGGACGCGTCGGACGGGCGATCGCGGAGAATCTGCCCCCGGAGCAGGACCTGGTCGTCGTCGACAACGACCCGGTACGGCTCGCCGAGGTCCCACATCCGACGGTGCTCGGTGACGCGACCGATGACGCAGTCCTCCAGCGCGCCGGCATTGAACGTTGCCGCGCCCTGGTCGCCGCCGTCAGCAGCGATGCCGACAACCTCTACCTGACGCTCAGCGGCCGCACATTGCGGCCCGACCTGTTCATCGTCGCCCGGGCGCGCGTGACATCGTCAGAGGACAAGCTGCTTCGTGCCGGCGCCAACCGCGTCGTCAACCCGCAGGCCATCGGCGGGGCGCGCATGGCCGCCTTCGTCCTCCAGCCCCACGTCACCGAGTTCCTCGACGTGGTGATGCACGGGACCGACGTCGAGTACCGGCTCGAGGAGGTCGAGCTGACCGCCGGCTCGCCGATCGCCGGACAGACGCTCCGCAACGCCCATGTTCGAGATCACACGGGTGCGCTCGTCCTCGCTCTGCGCCCGCCAGACGGCGGCTTCACCACCAACCCGCCACCGGAGACGGTCATGGAGGAGGGCCACATCCTCATTGCCATCGGCACCCCAGCGCAGCTGACGGCGCTGGAGGACCTCGTCGCCGGACGTCAGTCCGACGGAGGGAGGCCGCGGAGGGCGTCGGCGCCGTAAACGGGCTCCGCGAACGGCGTGTAGTCGGGGCCTCGTCGCAACGAGTGGCCGCCGTCGATGCTGATGGCCTGGCCGGTGATCCACGCCGATTCGGGACCGGCGAGGAAGCGAATGAGCTCGGCGATCTCATCCGGCTGTCCGGCCCGGGCGAGCGGCGTCTGGGTGAGGTAGCTGTCGAGCACCTCTTCGGTGGCGAAGATCCCGGCGACCAGCTCGGTGTCGACGAGCCCGGGTCGGACGGCATTCACGCGCACGTTCGAGCGCCCGAGCTCGTCGGCGGCCACCTTCACGAGCATGTCGATGCCCGCCTTTCCCACGCCGTAGGCGCCGAGGTACGGGTGGCTCACGGCCGCCGCGATCGACGAGACGGCGACGATGCTCCCGCCACCGCTGCGGACCAACTGCGGCGCCGCGTGCTTGATGGTGAGGAACGTGCCGACGATGTTGACGTCGACGGTGGCCTTGAAGTCAGCGACGCCCGTCGAAACGAGCGGACCCATGTGTGACGAGCCGCCGGCGTTGGCCACCGCGATCCGAAGCCCACCCGGCGCGTCGGACGCGGCCTCGACGGCGGCGACGACGTCGTCCTCGACGGTGACGTCGGCCATCACCGAGCGAACGCCGCTGCCGGTACCGCCGAGCTCGTCGACCGCGGCATCGAGCCGCTCCTTGTTGCGACCGCAGATGGTCACGACGGCGCCGTCGGCGGCCAGCCGGCGAGCGGTCGCCAGACCGATGCCGCTTCCACCGCCGGTGACCAGGGCGCCGAACCCGTCGAGAGGTCCACTCATGATCGGAACTGGGGGATGACCTCGGTGCCCATCAGCTCGATCGTGCGCATCACCGTCTCGTGGGGGATCTTCCATGGGTTGACGAGGCAGAGCAGAAGATCGACGCCCGCCGCCTCGTAGCGCCGGCAGGCCTCGATGCAATCGGCCGGCGTGCCGACGACGCACGCGCCCTCGTCGATCAGGTACTCCATGCTGAGCAGGTCGAGCATCCCCTCGTCGTCGGTCTTCTTCATGTCGGCCGCGTACCCGTAGTTGCCGAGCTCTTCGTTGCGTTCGGCCATCCACTCGGCAACCGTCGCGATCTGGCGGGCGCCGGTCTTCGGGTACCACTCGAAGGAGTCGCGAGCGGCGGCGACGGCTGCGTCACGGTCGTCGCCGCACAGGGTCATGGTGAAGGTGGCCGCCGCGTTGTGCACGTACTTGCCGATCGGCTGGTCGCAGTGCTCGACCGCCTCCCGGTAGATGTCGATGCGGCGCTTGACCTCCTCGGGCGAGACGCCGACCGCGAAGGAGCACAGCCCAAGCCCCAGCGAGCCCACCTGGCGGTGGCCCTCGTCGCTCGTCGTCGCTCCCCACAGTGGCGGGTGCGGTTTCTGGATGGGCTTGGGGAGCACGCGCCGCTTCGGCATGTCCCAGTACTGGCCGTGGAACTCGTACTCGTCGTTGGTCCAGCAGCCGACGACGTGGCCGATCGCCTCTTGCCACATGGCCCGTGTCTCGTGGGGCTCGACGCCGAATCCCTCGAGCTCGGGCCGCGTCGAGGAGCGGCCGGTCCCCATGTCGACCCGCCCGTTGGAAACCAGATCGAGCACGGCGACCGACTCGGCCGTGCGCACCGGATGGTTGTAGGGCTTGGGCATCAGCCGGACGCCGTAGCCGAGCCGGATGCGCTCGGTGCGGGCGGCGATGGCGCCGTAAAGCACTTCGGGGTTCGAGCAGTGCGAGTACTCGGACAGGAAGTGGTGCTCGACCGTCCAGAAGGCATCCCAGCCGAAGCGGTCTCCAGCGATGGCTTGCTCGAGCGTGTTCTGATAAGCCCGCAACTCGCTCTGCTCGTCCCACGGGCGAGCGACGGGGATCTCATAGAAGAGGGCGAACCGCATCGCCCAACTATTGCGCACGGAGGGTCGATGAGTCGGTTCGACGGGAAGACAGTCGTAGTCACGGGGGCGGCGTCGGGGATCGGCAAGGCCACGATGGAGCGGCTGGGCGACGAGGGCGCCCAGGTCGTGGGCGTCGATCTGACGGCGAAGGACGACGTCAGACCCCTCGACGTCACCGACGAGGATGCCGTCGCCGCGCTGATGGACGACGTGGGACACGTCGACGGCGTGGTGAACGCCGCCGGCGTCGCCGGTGGCGGACCCGTGCACCTGGTCGACGCCGCGTCCTGGGATCAGGTCATCGCCGTGAACCTGACCGGCACCTTCTTCGTCGTGAAGCACGCCGTGCGGCGCATGCTCGAGCAGGAGCCCGTCGACGGCGAGCGGGGTTCGATCGTGACCCTGGCGAGCATCGAGGGCCTCGAGGGCACGGCCGGAGGCAGCGCTTACAACGCCTCGAAGGGCGGCGTGGTTCTGCTGACCAAGAACGTGGCGATCGACTACGGCCGCAAGGGCATCAGGGCGAACGCCATCTGTCCCGGCTTCGTGGAGACGCCGATGACGGCGATGATCTTCGACATGGAGGGGATGGAGGAGCCCAAAGCCGAAATCGTGCGCGAGCACAAGCTGGGTCGCTGGGCACGCCCAGAGGAGATCGCGGCCGTCGCCGCCTTCCTGCTGTCACCCGACGCGTCGTTCGTCACCGGCCAGGCCGTCGCCGTCGACGGCGGCTACCTCGCCGGCCGCGATCACGGCGTTACTGAGTTGCTCGGGTTGTCCTGATCAGCTCACGCAGGCCGTTGGCGAACGTGACCGCGGCGGCCACGCGTGGATAGCGGCCCCACTGCCGGTTGGTGACGACCGGCTGCACTTCAGGTTCGGGCTCTGGATGGGGCCGGACTGCGGGCACTGGGGCAGGGGTCGTCACCGGCTCGGGAGCGGGTTCGGGCGGGGGCGGCTCGGCCCGGTCGCCGACCGTGAACAGCTGCGCCCCGCCCACCCAGTCGGCGGTGAGGTACTGCGCTTGGTTGGCGTCGCTCGTTCCCATCTGCGCCTGGCGCCGGAAGCCGAGGACGATGCCGATGAAGACGGCCGCGACGCCGGCCAGCACGAGTACCCACGCTCCGAGCACGAACACCTGGGAATCGGGGGTGGCGATCAGGGCGACGACGAGCGCCGCCAGGCCGGCGGCGGCGAGGATGAACGGACGAGGGCGGTGTTGCAACATCGGGTGCACTCTGCCCACGAGCGGTTCACGCCAATCCACCTACAATTGGGTGCATGGAGGGGATCGGCCCGATCTATGCCGACGGACGTCAGCGACTGAGCGACCTGGTCAGTTCGGCGTCGGCAGACCAGCACCTGGCGTCGGTGCCCGGGTGCCCAGAGTGGGCAGTGCGCGACGTGCTCGCCCACGTCACTGGCGTGTGCGCCGACGTGATCGCCGGCAACGTCGAGGGCGTGGCCACCGAGCCCTGGACCGCAGCCCAAGTCGCCGCCCGGAAACAGACGCCGGTCGAGGACATCCTCACCGAGTGGTCCGAGGTCGCACCCCAGGTCGAAGCGGTGGCCGAGATGTTCCCCAATCGCACCGACGAGCAGTGGGTCCTCGACCTGACGACCCACGAGCACGACATCCGCGGCGCGCTGGCACAGCCGGGAGGGCGCGACGCCGCCGGCGTGCTCGTCGGCCTCGACTTCGCCGTCACCATGGGCCTGGCCAACAGCTTCCAGGCCCGTGGGTTGCCGGGCCTGCGCGTGAAGGCAGCAGACCGCGAGTTCGTCGTCGGCGACGGGGCTCCCGTTGCGTCGCTCGAGGGGACACCCTTCGAGCTGTTCCGGGCGATGACCGGTCGCCGCAGCGCCGCCCAGGTTCGAGCTCTGGCGTGGGAAGGCGACGCCGAGCTCTTCATCCCTGCCTTCGAATTCGGGCCGTTCACGTTCCCGGCCGAGGACGTCATCGAGTAGCCCGGCTCGAGGGTGTCCGATTTGTCCGCATAGTTGAACGGTCAAGCACCGGGGCGTACCGTCGTTGACCATGGCGACCGACGGGGGGAACGGGGCCAGGACGAAGGTGGTGCTCGTCGACGACGAGGCCGACATCGTCTTCTTGGCTCGCACGTTGTTCGAGCGCGACGGGCGGTTCGACGTCGTAGGGGAGGCGCTCGATGGTGAGGAAGCGGTGCGCCTCGCCGAGGAGCTGCAGCCCGAGGCGGTGCTGCTCGACATCCTGATGCCGGGGATGGATGGGTGGGAGGCGCTCCCGCTCATCCGCAGGGTCGCGCCCGAGACGGCGGTCGTCGTCGTGTCGGCGCTCGGCCGGCACCGCGACATCGCCGACCGGGCCACGGCGCTGGGTGCCGCGGCCTACGTCGAGAAGGCGAAGCTGGGCTCGACGCCGTCGCTCGTGGCCTCGGTCTGCACCGTCAGCTGACAAGTACTGTCGCCGGCAATGACGCTTGAAGGGCGAGTCGCGCTCGTCACTGGGGGCGGCCGCGGTATCGGCAAGGCGATCGCGTTGGGCCTGGCCGCCGACGGCGCCGACGTGGCGATCAACTACCGCAAGGACCAGGAGTCGGGCGAGCAGACCGCGAAGAAGATCGAGGCGCTCGGTCGCCGCGCTGGCGCCTATCAGGCGTCGGTCGACGACGTCGACGCCGATCAGGCCATGGTCGACGCCGTGCTTGCCGACTTCGGCCACGTCGACATCCTCGTAAACAACGCCGGCATCGCCAGCCGCGGGCAGTCGGTCGCCAAGACCGACCCCGACGAGCTGGCGCGCGTCGTCGCCACCCACGCCTTTGGGGCCCATCACCTGTGCCGCATGCTCGTGCCCCAGATGCGCGAGCGCGAGCGCGGCGACATCGTGATGATCTCGAGCGTCGCCACCCGCGCTCTGGCGGGCGGGGGCGCGCCGTACAACATGGCGAAGGCTGCGCTCGAGGCGCTGGCCATGACGCTGGCCAATGAAGAAAAGAACAAGGGCATCCGCGTGAACATCGTCGCCCCAGGCCTGGTCGACACCGAGATGGGCCGGCGGCTGGTGAAGGGTGCGATGGGTGTCGGAGACATCCGCACCCTCGACAACGGCATGCCGTTGGGCCGGGTGTGCGCGCCCGAAGACGTCGCCGACGTGGTGCGGTTCCTGGTGTCCGACGCCTGTTCGTACGTCACCGGCCAGCGGATCTACGTCGACGGCGGTGCTGGCTTCTGATGGTCGAGCTGCCGCTGCCGCCCGTCGAACGGGTGCGGCCCGGGCTGTGGAGCATCCCCGTCCCGATCCCCAACAACCCGCTGCGCTACGTCCTCGTCTACGCCTTCGAGACCGAGAAGGGGCCGTACCTCGTCGACGCCGGGTGGAACACCGACGAGGCGTTCGACGAGTTGTGCCGCGGTCTCGTGACGGCCGGCTTCGACATCGGCGACGTACAGGGCGTGCTCGTCACCCACATCCACCCCGACCACTACGGCCTCGCCGGGCGCATCCGCGAGGCGTCGGGCGCGTGGGTGGCGCTGCATCCGGCCGACGCAGCCCTCGTCCACGACCGCTACGAGGAGCCGAAGCCTCTGGTCGAACGGATGGGGGAGCTGCTCATGCGCGCCGGCGCTCCCGAGGAAGAGGTGCAGTCGCTGAAGGGCGCGTCGATGCCGGTGCTCCCGTTCGTCGTCACCACCCACCCCGATGTCCTCCTCGAGGACGGCGACAAGCCGGAGGTGCCAGGCTGGGACCTGGTGTCGGTCTGGACGCCGGGCCACACCGCCGGCCACCTCTGCTTCTACGAGCGGGACCTGCGCCTCATGCTGTCGGGCGACCACGTCCTGCCCCGGATCACGCCGAACATCTCCGTGAATCCGCAGGCCGAGAACCCACTGGTCGACTACCTGGCCTCGCTCGACAAGGTCGCCGAGTTCGAGACCGACGAGGTCCTGCCCGCCCACGAGCACCGCTTCGTCGGCCTCCAGGCGCGCGTCAACGAGCTGAAGGCCCACCACGAGGAGCGCTTCGGCGAGGTGATCGACGCCATCGAGTCGGGCAAGGACACGGCCTGGGCCATCACCGCCCAGATGCGCTGGTCACGGTCGTGGGACCGCATCAACGGCTGGATGCGGCGCGCCGCTCTCGGCGAGGCGCTGGCCCACATCCGGGTGCTCGAGGCGCGCGGCGTCGTCCGGCAGCTCGACGGCGAGCCGGTCCGCTGGGAAGTGGTGAAGAAGCCCTAACCGCTGTGCGCCGAGTCAGTATCGAGGAACGGCGCGCTCGTCTTGCCCGGCGGCATCACCTGGCTTCGAGCGCGCGCACCAACGATGTCGGCGCTGTCGCCCGTGACCTGGTCGGGCTCCATGCCACCGATCCGGCGTCGATCGTCTTGTCCGCCACGGCCCGGATGAAGAAGCCGTCGGCCGAGGCCGTGCCGCGCGCCCTCTACGAGGACCGCACGCTCCTGCGCATGCTGGGGATGCGGCGGACGTTGTTCGTGGAGCCCCTGGACCTCGTACCGGTGGTGCAGTCGGCCGCCAGTCGTGCGGTGGCGGTACGGGAGCGGGCGCGGCTGGTGAAGTTCCTGACCGAGGCCGGGATCGCCAAGGATCCAGGCCGATGGCTGCGCAAGGTGGAAAAGGCGGCCATGGCGGCCTTGTCGGCGCGCGAGTCGGCGACCGCGGGGGAGCTGGCCGCCGCGGTTCCCGAGCTCGGCAAGAAGCTCGTGCTCGGCCGCGGCAAGAAGTACGAAGCCGAGGTCAGCATCTCCAGTCGGGTACTGCTGCTGCTCGCCGCGGACGGCCACGTTGTCCGCGGCCAGCCGCGGGGGTCGTGGATCAGCACCCAGTACCGGTGGTCGACGGCGGAGCGGTGGCTCGGGGCGGCGATCACCCACGTCCCGGTCGAGGAAGCGCGCGCGTCGCTCCTGCGCAGCTGGCTCGGCGCCTTCGGACCGGGCACGTTGACCGATCTCAAGTGGTGGACAGGGTGGAGTGCGGGAGAAGTCCGCAAGGCGTTGACGTCGGTGGATCCCGTGGAGGTGGAATTGGACGGCGGCGGCGTCGGCCTGGTGCTCAGCGACGATCTGGCGCGGGTGCGGCCAACGAAGCCGTGGATCGCACTGCTCCCGTCGCTCGACGCCACCACGATGGGATGGAAGGACCGGGACTGGTACCTCGGTCCGCACGGGCCCGAACTGTTCGACCGGATGGGCAACGCCGGGCCGACGATCTGGTGCGACGGGCGGGTCGTTGGCGGCTGGGCCCAGCGCCGGGACGGCGAGATCGCCTACCGCCTGGTCGAGGACATCGGTCGGGCGGCGACAGCAGTGGTTGGTGCCGCCGCGGAGGCCGTCGGGAAGCTCGTGGGTGACATCCGCTACACCCCCAGGTTCCCAACGCCTCTCGAGCGCGAGCTGCGGGGATGATCCGGGCCTTGGGTAGCGTTGACATCAACGTGGACGTAGAGCAGGCCCAAGACGCACTGACCGACGACGAGCGCAAGCAGCGGCTCGACGACCTCACCGCGCTGATCGACATGATCCGTCCGGCCGTCCAGCAGGACGGCGGCGACCTTCTCCTGGTCGAGGCCGACGTCGAGAAGGGCCTGGTCGAGGTCATGCTCCAGGGCTCGTGCAGCTCGTGCGCCATCAGCACCACCACTCTCCAGGCCGGCGTCGAGCGCATCCTCACCGACCGCCTCCCGTGGGTCACCGAGGTCCGAGGCGGCGTCGACGAGTCGATGGACCCCGAACAGAGCGCGGCCATGGGCCGCGGCGCCTACGTCCCCAAGTACGACTACTGAGTAGCGGCTAGCAGAGCACCGGCAGTGATGCCGGGGCGCGGAAGGCGCGGCCGCGGATGTGGACGTCGTCGGC
>JAFAUA010000031.1 GCA_019243595.1 Acidimicrobiia bacterium | reverse complement strand
AGCCAGGAACGAACCCTGCGCCTCGATGACGATCTGCTCGGCGCCCGCGGTCGCCATCCAGCACATGAGGCGCGTGCACAGCGACGGGTGTTCGGCCATCTGCTGGAGCATCGCCCGGACGACGCGCTCCAAGCGCTCGGCCGGCGTACCGGCGCCAGCGGCAGCCTCGGCAACGACGGTGCTCGCCCTTTCAACCTTTTGGCCGAGCAAGAAGGACATCACGTCGTCCTTGCCAGAGAAGTAGTAGTAGATCGTCGCTCGCGGGACACCGGTGAGCTCGGCGAGCTCATCGATCTTGACGTCATTGCCAACCGCGAGGATCTCGTCACTCACTTGCCACAGGCGTTCGGCCAGATCGGCGGGCGGCTCCTTCACGACGTCGAACGTAGCTGACCTTCTCTGCGGCAATAATCTTCTCTGAATTGGAATCTAGACGAAAGTCTAGCGGTTGTCACCTGTTCAGACGGACATCCAAACGTCTGGAGGTACAGATGGCACGACCGGCACCCGATCTCCTCTCGCCCACTCGACCCGAGACAGCGCGTCCTGACATGGCTGCACGAAGACGCTGGATGGTGCTCGGCGTCATGTCCGTCGGCACCCTGCTCGCATTCCTCGATGACACCGTCGTCAACACTGCACTCCCCCGCATCTCAGTCTCGCTCCACGCATCCACGTCGGGCCTGCAGTGGGTGGTCGACGCGTACGTTCTCGTGCTCGCGGGGCTGTTGCTCCTCGCCGGATCCGTCGGCGACCGCTACGGCCGCAAGCGGACCATGAGCTTCGGGCTTGTCGCCTTCGGCGCGGCGGCGATTGGCGCGTCGAGGGCAACCACGATCACCGAGCTGGTCGCCATGCGAGCGTTTCAGGGACTGGGGGCCGCCCTGATCCTGCCGACGACGCTTTCGATCATCACCAACGTGTTCCCGCGTGGAGAGCGCGCCAGGGCGATCGCGGTGTGGACGGCGATCGGCGGCCTTGGCATCGGGCTCGGTCCCGTTCTCGGTGGCTACCTCGTGGACGCCGCGAGCTGGAGCGCCGTCTTCCTGCTCTTCGTCCCCCTCGTGATCGTCGCATTGGCGGGCATGGTGATCGTGCCTGAGTCGCGCGACGAACGCGGCGTGGGCCTCGATCTGCCGGGCGCCATCCTCGGCACCGCCGGTCTGACCGCCTTGGTGTACGGCATCATCCGCGCCGGCGAGTCGGGATGGGCCAACCACCTGGGCCTCGTATCGTTCGGTGCCGCGGGCGCGTTGCTCATCGCCTTCGGGATCGTCGAGGCTCGGTCCAGCGCGCCGATGCTGCCGCTGAAGTTCTTCCGCCAACGCGACTTCAGCGGTGCCGTCCTACTGATCGGCATGGTGCTGTTCGCCATGTTCGTCACGTTTTTCTTCTTGACCCAGCTGTTCCAGCTCGTCCAGGGGAGAAGCGCACTCGCCGCGGGGCTCTTGATCGTGCCGACGTCGATCGCAGTGACGATCAGCGCCGGTGTCGCCGGCAAACTGATCCACACAGTCGGACCGCGCCTGCTCGCCGTGGCGATGACGACGGGAATGTTGATCGGCCTCGCCATCCTCACCCAGACCACCGAGTCGACCAGCACCCTGCAGATCGTCACTGCGCTCGTCGTCTTTGGCTTCGGCGCGGGTCTGGCCCTCCCCGCACTGACAGATACGGTCATGGCGGCCGTGCCCGAACGTGACGCTGGTGTCGGGTCAGCGGTCAATGACGTGAGCCGCCAGCTCGGAGGCGCGCTCGGCGTCGCCGTGATCGGCAGCTTTGTGAGCAACGCCTACCGTAACAACGTCCACCGTTCCCTCGGCGGCAGCCTCTCCGCCGATGTGATCAACCGCGTGAGCAGCAGCATCGGGGTCGCCAAGCAGACGGCGCACTCGTTGCCGCTCAACGTCGCGACGACGATTACGCACCGCGCCAACCACGCCTTCGTTTCCGCCATCACCCGCGGCTTCGAGGTGAGCATCGTCGTCGTCGCCCTGGCCTTCGTAGTGGCGGTCACGATGGTCCCGCGCACTATGCGCAGGACTCAGATGGACGCCGATGAGCTGAGCTCTAGGAAGCGGCCTCAACCACCGCCGGTCGGTGTCGTGCCAAGCTGATCGACGTGGGGGAGGGCGTTCATGGCCGCACCTGCGGTCTGCCGGGTTCGCTGGACCGTCGCGCCTTTCTGGCCATGCTGGCGGCGGGGACGACGGTGGGCCTGGACGCGTGCCGGTCGACGACCCGTGTCGCACATTCGGTCTCGACGGTGCGTCCTCGACGACTACCTCATCGTCCGCACCGATCGGTCGAGACATGCCCCTCCCCCCCGCCACATCCGGGCCCGCCCGCTCTGGTACGGGAGGGTCCGGCTGGCTTGGACCAAGTGGCCCTGACCGTTGACGACGGCAGCTGCGAAGAGTGCGTGGCGGGTTACGTGGACTTCGCCCAGCGCAGCGGGGTGCAGCTGAGCTTCTGCCCCATCGGGAAATGGGGCAGAAGCCTGGGATCACTACGCCGACAAGCTCCGTCCCCTTATCGAGGCGGGCCCGGTCCAGATCACCAACCACACCTGGTCCCATCCCGACCTACGCCGTCTGTCGGACTCCACTGTCCGCACCGAGATCGATCGCAACGAAGAATGGATTTCCCAGACCTTCGGCGTCACCGCACGGCCGTGGCTGCGTCCGCCCTTCGGCGCCCGCAACCACCGCACCGATGCGCTCGCCGCCCAGCTGGGTTACACGCGGGTGCTGTTGTGGAACGGCACCCTCGGTGACGCCACGCCGATCTCGGCCCTGGAACTGTTGGGGCTGGCCAACCGCTGGGTCCGGGTAGGCGCCATCGTGTTGGGCCACGCCAACCATCCCACAGTGCTCGGTCTGTTCGACCAGCTGCAGTCCCTCATGGCCACCCGTGGCCTGCGGCCCGTCACCCTCGACGTCATGTCCGGCACGAGCCGCGCCGTCGGATAGCGGCGACTGCCGGTCGCCGGCGCCGTCTCAGCCGCGGCGAGCGACCCGATACGCGCCCAGCACACCGACGCCCGCCACGGCGACGAGCACGGCGGCGATAACGGACGCCCAGTGGCTCCTCTTTGATGGACGGCGCGCTGGACCATCGCAGCACCCACCTTCGGTCCACGGCTCGCAAACTCGGCCGCTCCCGACGCGGTCGGCATTGTGCCGGCGCCGGCGCCGGCGCCGACCGCCGCCGTGTCACCTTGCCCGCGGGACCGGGCCACCGGCGACGGCTTCGCGACGCGTGAGTCGGTTCCGAGCCCCGGCGGCGGGAGCGGGTTCAGGATCACTGGTGGTCGAGGCGGTTGGGAGAAGTCGAAGTCAGCCCGCAGGTCGCCCAACGCGGCCACGGTCTCCCGCACATCGGGGCGAGGATCGGGCCGCCCATCGCGACGAGGGTCGAGCCGTTGGCCCCCCAAGAAGTCGTCCTCGATGAAGCGCAGGTAGGCGTCATGACTCAGCACCTGATGGTCGATGTAGCCGCGGCGGGCATAGGGGCTGATCACCAGCCCCGGCACGCGCAGCCCATAGCCGGCGGCGTCGACGTTGGGCGGCTCGACGTGGTCATAGAACCCACCCCAGTCGTCCCAGGAGAGAAAGATCGCCGTCGAGCTCCACTCCGGGCTCGTCATCACCGCGTTGATGAGCCCGGTGACGTAGGCCTGGCCCGCTCGCACTGATGCACCCGGGTGCTCGCTGGTAGCCCACGACGGCACGACCCACGACACTGCGGGAAGCGAGCCGGCGTGGGCGGCCGCGTAGAACGCCGACAGGTCCGTGACGTTCTGACGCTCCTGGTCGGCCTGCACGGTGTCGAAGTACGGCAGTGGGTTCCAGATGCTCGGCGTTGTGGCCGATTGGGCCGCGGGTGTGCAGTTGGCGGAGCCGTCGGCGCAGTCGGGTTCTGTTCCCGGCGCGATGTAGTAGCGCCAGGGCACGTGCGCCCGGTGCAGGAGGTAGGTGATGTCGGTCCACGCGTAGTCGGGCGGCATCGGTCCACCCGGTGCGTCGACGGCGTCCTCGGCGGCGGTACAGCTGTCGGGTTGGCGGGCGATCGAACATTTCGCCGACCAGCCCGAGACCATCGAGAGGTGCTGGGGCAGACTCCATGACCGAACCGGCTCGAACAGGTGGTCCTGCAGCACGAACTCGCGGGCGTAGGCCCAGTAGTTCGGGATCTCTCGGGCGTCGTGGTAGCCCATCACATCCGCGGGCCCCGCAGTCCCGGTGCCACAGTGTGGATCCGTGCTTGCACCCGCGCATGTGAGTGCCGATCGTTGCTCGCGCGCGAATCCGTCCATCCGCCCGCCATCGATGTCACTCGTCGCCGCGTCGAAGGTGTGTGGCCCGCCGCGCTGGACGTCGCTGGGGTCGTGGTAGGGCGGGACGCAGCGCCCGTCGATCGGGTCAGTACTGCACACCGTTGGTCTGCCGTTGCGCATGGGAATGCCGTCGGCGCCGGGGAAGGTCCCGAAGTAGTGGTCGAAGGAGCGATTCTCCTGCATGATCACGACGACATGGTCGATGGCGCCGATGCCAGGGGCGGCTGTTCCGCGGGGGGCGCCAGCAAACGCGGACGCCGACCCCAAGGTCAGCGCCAATGCGGCGATCATCCCTCGAGCCCGCATCGGCTGGGGAGCGTAGAGCCAGAGCTATGACGAACATGGCCGCCGGCTCGGTGGCTCGACGGACTTAACGATGTCTTGTCAGTCAGTTGCCGGAGCCCTGGCGAATACCCGTCGCCACGCGCACCGAGCGCGTACGATCGCCGCTGGTGGAGCCCACGATCTATGAGGCGATGGGTGGAGCCGACGCTGTGCTGGCGCTCGCCGAAGCGTGGCACGGACGGTGCCTGGCTGACCCGATCCTGGCTCACCCCTTCGAAGGCGAGATCCACCCGCACCACACCGAGCGGCTCGCCGCGTACTGGTCCGAGCAGCTCGGAGGACCAGCCACGTACACGGAGTCGCTCGGCGACTACTCGCAAGTCGTCCGCATCCACAGCGGCCATGGGCCGCATGAACAGATGGACGGGCGGGCGGTCGCGGCCTTCGTGCTCGCGCTCGACGACGTCGGCATCCCGACTGACCCCGGCCTGCGGTCCCAACTCATCGCGTGGTTCACTTGGGCGACGGCGATGCTGAATCACCGATGGAGCACGCCCGAGGAGGTACCGAGCGACCTTCCCCTGCCTAGCTGGGGATGGGACGGGACCGAAGGCTGGTAGGAACCGCGCTAAGACACGTCCTGTGTCCGAGCAGGACGAGACCGAACAGGAGGTCGTCGAGCTCCTCAACGAGCTGCGCGTCGTGCTGCCCGGCGTGCAGGTTCTGTTCGCCTTCCTGTTGACGGTCCCGTTCAGTCAGCGATTTCACCAACTCACGCACGGTGAGCGCGGCGTGTACTTCGCCGCCCTGCTGCTCGCGGCCACGTCCTCGGCCTTGCTCATTGCCCCCTCGACCTACGCGCGACTCACCTGGCGACACGCGAGCAAGGAGCGTCTGCTCAAGATCGCCAATCCCCTGGCGATCTGGGGCACCGTGTTCCTTGCTGCCGGTATTGGCTGCGCGGTCTATCTCATCGGCGACGTGCTTTATCAGTCGCCGTGGGCGGGGATCTCGACGGGTGCGATCATGTTCCTGATCATCCTCCTCTGGTTCGCGTGGCCCATCTACGACCGCGTCCGGCTCGGACGCCATCGAGATCGGTAGGGACCCGACGGCTCAAATGGCGACGTGGACCTTGAGCACGACGAGGGGCCATGCCACGATCGCCAGCACCGCAGACAGAAGTGGTGAGAGGCCGCTCAAATGGTCGAGGAAGTGGTGCTGCGCCGCGACCACAACCCCGACGATGACCCAGATCGCGGCACCAAGGGAGACTCGTCGGCGCAACATTCCCTCAGCCTAGGGATGAACATGGCGCTGCCCGGTGGACCACGTGTCGGTTTCGGTCACTGTTGAGTGAAGGCTCGAACGCAATGCGACAGCGGCGCCCAACAGCAGCAGGCCGACAAGACCGAGCGTCTGGGTGGGGCCACCGGTGACGGCCAGCCTGCCGTTCGCGACGCTGGGACGGGCCAGGCTGGCGGCGGACACGAATGCCGAGGGAGCGAGCGGTGTCGATACTGGAGCCGGCCCCATAGGCGTGCCGCCGTAGACGACGCCGCCATGGGCGTTCTGGTATGTGAGCCATGGAACGGTCGGCTGCTGATCGACTCCGGGCTTGCTGTAGTCGCAGACGCCTACTGGGAAGGTCTTCTCCAGCGATGCCCACTGGTCCGCGGTAAACGTGACTCGGTAATCGCTGCGGCGCAGGGGTTTCAGCTGGCATTTGTTCTGGTCCGTGCTGATCGGCTCTCCGGCGACCGTGCGGGGCGTGCCGTAGACGGGCACGACGGCGCTGCCGCAGATGCCGTCGTGGAGGGTGATGCCGACGCCGTTCGAGCACTGGTCGACGATGCCGGCGGGCTTGTTGGCAATCACCTTGGTCGCGAGCGACCGCCCCGTCTGGTCACGCTCGATCGCGGTGATCCAGCGATCCAACGCGTCGAGCGCTGTTGTGTTGAGCCTGACCGGGTCGCCGATGATCGGGGCCGGCCCTTGCCACATGACCTGGTTGGCGTGGGTGCCGTGGACGTTGTCAAGTCGGGCGCGGAGGGCGAAGGCTCGGAACGAGTCGTGCGCCAGCCCAGGATCGTTCGGTCCCGCCAGGTTGATGATCGGCAATTGGTCGAGGTAGGTGGTCTCGTTGATCAGGCCGGTGCGATACGCGTTCGCGAGTGCGGGCTCGTCGGCAACGACTCGCTGGGGGGCCGGCAACAGGTCCGGAGTGCCTCCGCCGATGTTGGCGTTCAGGTCGACGAACTGAGCGGGCGAGATCTGGCCTTTCTCCAGCGCCGCCAAGCCGTACTGCACGCCGACGTTGTCGACGGGGATTCCCGCGAACCCGTGGCCGGCCTTGTGCTCCTCAGTGTCCCAGACGTTTGGCTGCCGGACCCCGAGCTGGTTCACCTGCCAATCGATCACGCCGCAGCGAACGCCGCCGGGGTTGGTGTTCGGGTTGTAGGCCTCGGCGTGGATCGACGCAGGACAGGTCGTCGGGTCGCCCAGCTGGAAGTACGAGTAGGCGCTGAACCCCCAGTTCCACGAGACCGGCAGATTCGCCACCCCGTCGCCGGCCACAGCGGCGGCCTGCGTCGTGGTCCATCCGCGCTTTGGAAGCAGCTCGCCCGCGATCGTTCCGACCGGCACGACGCCACCAAGCGTCGGGCCTGACGCTCCGCTGGAGATGGGCACGCCGAGGTAGTTGGCCAGAAGGGCGTAGTCGAGGATCTGCTGGGCAGTGGAGTCGGCATCGGGGAACGTGCACGTGGCGATCAGTCCCTGGTACAGGCCGGGGTAGGCGTTGGCCATCCACTGTTCGGCCAGCGAGCCGCCCGAGCAGCCTTCGCCGACGGTGTAGCGGAGCTCGCCATAGGACTCGGTGATGTGCTCCTTGGCCATCATGATCGACTCGGCCTGGAGCACCGGGCTGCAGTCGGCGTCGGAGTTGTCGAGCGCAGTGGAGGCGACCGTGAACCCTCGGCCCAACGCGACAGTCGAGATGTCCTCCATGCCGGGCGTGCCGGTCAGGGCGCCGTTGCCCCACGGTGGGTCGGTGGGACCGTAGGAGGTGTGGCAGCTGCTGCCATGGGTGAGAAGCAGCTTGTGGTCCCACTGCGGCTGCGGGTCCCAGGGTGACCAGGGCTGACCCGGCTGGTAGAGGGTCTCGATCCGGTAGCGATCGCGGTCCTGGTAGCCGGTCTCCTTGCGGACGATGAATGGCACCGTCACGCCGTTGTCCGTCGTCGTCTTGGCAACGTCGGCGGCGGGATGGGCCGGGTCGTACGCCTGCAGGTCCATCTTCGTGGGGTCGGTGGACTTGTAGAGGTAGGTGAACTGCGCCGGCTCGTCGCACTGCGCATCGACAGCGGTCTTCTGGCAGATCCACGGCTCAACCTGCGGACCGGAGAACATCGGTCCGCCGTTCGGATGATTCGTGATCGTGATCCGCGCGCCCGACCCGTTGGGCATCGTCGCGGTGACGACATTGTCACCGAGCTGAAGTCCGGTCACCAGGCCCTCGTACCGACCGTTGGGACGGAGCGCGAAGTCACTGGTGATGTCGTTGGTGCCGAGGGTCATCCGGACGCTGGCGGGAGTGGTACCCGCCGGCAGTTCGACCGCGACCAACGCTTCGCCGCCAGAGATGAGGTCTGCCCGGTTGGATAGAACCTGGATGACCGTCGGCGCAGGGCTGGCCGCGTGCGACGCCGGCACAACCATCGCGGTGACGCCCGCAAGGAGGACCCCAACCCCCACGACACAGCGGGGTCTGCCCCGACGCTTCTTCACGATTTGTGGAATTTCGCTGTGAGACCCCGCCGGACCTGCGCACCCCGGCGGGCCTCTCACTCGTCCTGCTCGAATGTGACTTCGACCTTCTCCTCGGGCCGGCGCTCCTCTCGTCGTGCGATCGCCGCGAGCGCTCGCTCGTCTTCGGCTGTGAGCGGAGGCTGGACGATGCTGCGGGGCCAGAGCTTTTGGGCGCGAACGGCGTTGACCTCAGCGGCATAGATGGTGATCTGGGCAACCAGGAAGATCCACGACACGAGCCCCAGCACGACCCCGAAGAAGCCGTACACCTGGCTGGCGTGGCGCAGTTGGTGGGCAACCAGGTACCCGCCCAAGGCTTGGAGCCCGCTCCAGGCGGCGCCGGCGACGACGGCGCCCGGCACGTGGTCGCGCAGGGGGACCCGGGGACCGGTCAGCACCCGGAAGCCAACCACGAACAAACCGATGTTGACGGGCACCGACGCCAGGATGAGGCCCACGCGGGTCAAGGACGCGTGGGTGCCCTGAGACCCGAGCCCGGCGAGCACCGAGGTCGCCCCGACGCCCAGGCCGAGAACGCCGAGCAGCTTCAGGCCACGCCAGAGCCGGACGGGGAAGCCTGGGCGCTGCACGCCCGGCACGTTCCAGACCTCTTGCATGGCGTGTTGGCCGACCTGGGTGATGCCGAGAGCGCCCCACAACAGTCCGACGACACCGACTGCCAGGCCGAAGCCGTTGGCCCTCAAGGCGTGGATGTTGCTCTGGATCTG
>JAFAUA010000014.1 GCA_019243595.1 Acidimicrobiia bacterium | reverse complement strand
GCAGGCGAACAACCTGCTGCTGTTCCTGTTGATCGGCACGCTCGTGTGGGCCTACCTCTCGGCGATCCTCGACGACATCAGCCTGGTGATCGTGTGGGAGCGGTGGGAGGGCACGATCGAGCACACGCTGATGGCGCCGGTGCCTCGGGCCGCCCACCTGATCGGCACGGCCGTGTTCGGCGTGCTCCACGCCCTCGTGCGGACGGCGGCGATCATGTTGGTGGCGCTGCCGTTCTTCAGCGTCGACCTGTCCCACGCCAACTGGCCGCTGACGGCCGTCGTCATCGTCGCCGGCCGCGGTGCCCTCATCGGCCTCGGCATCCTCGCCGGCGTGCTGCCCCTGCTCTATCCCGAGCGGGGCGAGCAGCTGTCGTTCATGGTGCAGTCGGTCGTGCTGCTCGTGTCGGGCGTGTACTACTCGGTGAGCACGCTGCCGGGATGGCTGCAGGCGGTCTCCCGCCTGTCACCGGCGACCTATCTGCTCGACGCGGTGCGCAGGACGTTGATCCACGGCGCGGGCGTCGGGGATGTCGCCGGCGACATCGCGGTGATGTTCGCCTTCGCGCTGGTGTTGACCCCGCTGTCGATCGCCGTGTTCGCCGCCGCCGAACGGTGGGCCAAGCGCACCGGCCGCCTCAAGCGCCAGGGCTAAAGCTCATTCTGGTGACGATTCACGGCCGTATCGGCCGTCGATCGTCGCCAGAGAAAGGACTAGGCGGACTCGAGCTCGCTGACGGGCTCGAGGAGCATCAGGGAGCCGCCGCCGGCCCGGCGACGGGCCCAGAGGACCACGTCGTGGTCGTCGGTGAGGTAGACGACCTGCGTCTTGTCGGCGATGCGGTCGAGCAGGTCGAGCAGGTCCCACTTGTTCTCGCCGCGCACGCGGACGAGAGGCTCGTCCAGCACGACCGGAAGCGGTTCGTCGCCGGCGCCTGTGCGGGCGCCGGTGAGGCGGGCGACCAGCTGCCGGCGCACGTCTTCGATGTCGACGCCGCTTCCGCCCGAGCCGAACTCGACTCCGAGCGAGGACTCGAGCACGTGGACGCGTCGCTCGACGGCGGCCTTGCGGTCGACCAGGTGCTCGACGTCGGGGACGAGGGTGAGGGCGGTTTCGTAGGCCTGGGCGGCGACCGACCGGCGGCGCTGCAGATCGGTGACGTCGGGCTCGTCAGAATCATCGGGCTCGACCGTCGTGCCCCACTCCGGCCGGTGCTCGCGACGAGCCAGGGCCTCGAGGCGGCTGAGCTCGGCCTCGATCTCCTCGCGCGGACGGCTGTTGGTGCGGGCCTGGTCGCGACGCCGGGCACCGGCGACGGCCTCCTCGAGAGCGGCCACGCGCGTGGCGACGTCGTGTCCCTCGACGCCCGTCTGGTCAAGGATCGCCTCGACGTTGTCCCGGGCCGCCGCCTCTTCAGCCTCGGCCGATTCCAGTTGGCGCTGTAGGTGCGCGGTGGCGGCGAACTCGGCCTGTTGACGCACCATGCCCGCGGCGAGCGTCGGATCGTCGACGCCGAAGGGAGCGCAGGCCCGCATCAGCGTCGCGCGCGCCTTGTCGGCCGCCGGCTCCGCGACCTCGCCGAGCTCGCGGCGTACGGCGTCGATCTCGTCGGCCGCCCCGCCGAGGCTGGCGACGGCGGCTGCGTAGTGGCGCACCTCCTGCTCGAGGGCGAGGGCATCGGCCGGGGCCAGGTCGCCGGCCAGCTCCTGCCACTCCGACAGCGACATGCGGTGCTCCATCGCCGACAGGTGCAGACGCTCCCGGGCGGACGGATCGATGGTGGCGTCGATGCGACGCATGTGGAACGAGAGGTAGGTCGGCACGCCGGCCTTTTGGAGGACGGCCTGCTCGTCGGCCTCGGCCTCTTCGACCTGCTTGCGGGGGCCCACGAACGACCATAGGGCGGCCCCGGCGGCGCCGATGAGGGCGATGGGGGCGACCAGCGGCACGATCGGGAGGGTGGCGACGCCCACGAGACCGGCGCCGCCCGTGGCCAGCAGACCCTGCTTGCGGCGGGCGGCCAGGTGGCGCTCCGCTTCCTCGACGGCGGCGTGGGCCATCTCGATCTCGGTGGCGACGTCGAGGTTGACGCCGACGGCATCGAGCCCGCCGAGTGCGAGCGACTCCTCGTCGAGACGGGCGGCGGTCTCGAGGACGTGGCGGGCCTTGTCCCAGACGGCGTCCTGGTCGGCCGAAGCGAGGCGCACGACGGCCGCGTGGCTGGGCTCGGGCAGGCGCGAGGTCGCCAGCGAAGCCAGATGGTCGGCGAGCTCCTGGCGGCGCGCTTCTGCGTCTGTGTAGGCGCGCATGAGGGCGTCGAGCTTGGCGGGCACGCGGGCGGGGGTGGCTTCGGCCTGGGCCAGGGTCGCCTCGTCGAGACGCTCGCGCGAGCCGAACCGGCGCTGGGCCTCCTCCAGCTTCTTGCTCGCCTGCATCCACTGCTTGATCAGACGCGACGCGTCGCGGCCGTGCTGCATGAAGCGCTTGTCGGACGCGGCGCCGACGTCGCCGGTGCGCGCCGCGGCGGCTTCGGCTCGCACGCGTTCGAGCTGGGCGAGCAGCCGTGCGTAGCGGCGCTTCGCCCCGCCTTCTTCGGCTTCACGCACGCGCTCGTCGATGCCGGCCATCTCCTCGCGCAAAGCCTCGACGGCTTGACGCGCGGCCATGGCGGCGTCGAGCTCGTGGCTGATGGCGGCCAGGGCGGCTCGGGCTTCGGCCAATTCGGGGGACTCGGGCGTCCCGAGGTCGGCGGCGAACAGACCCACGCCCGTCTCGTCGATATGGCTCAGTTCGCGCAGACGGCGCCCATCGAGTCCGAGCATCCCGGCGAAGTCGGGGGCAAGGCTGCCGTCGTCGTAGGTGTGGAGGACGGCGCCGTCGTTGGTCCGCGACACGGTGACCCGCCGGCCCTGGGCGTCGACGTAGGTCAGCACGGTCTGACCATTCGGGCCGTCAGCGACGGTCCCCAGCAGGCTGTCGACCAGCCCGCGCCTCTCGGGCGCCTCCAGGCCACTCACTACGGTGATCCGCTTGTGAAAGCGCATCCGCAGTTCGTCGCCCGGGATTCGCAAAGACAGCTCTTCAAAACGCACTTCGTCGCCTCCTGTGCTCTCATTTCGGCTGTTCAGAGGGCGCGCTGTAGCCCGATCGGGGCAGCCGACAGTGACTAAGGCGGTGACTTCGCCGCCCGAGTGGCGACGCCGCGCCGGGCTTGCGGTGAGCGTGCCATCCGCGCAGTTTCCGGGCGGCCTGACGACCGATTTGGGGAGGTCCGCGGCGGAGGGTTGGGCCGCCCTCGATCGGGAGGACGCCGACGCCGCGGCAGCCGCCGCGGCCCGGTG
>JAFAUA010000531.1 GCA_019243595.1 Acidimicrobiia bacterium | reverse complement strand
ATCGACGCGTACAGAAGACCGCGCCGCGAGCGTCGGCGTTCTGGCGACGCGTTCGGTAGCCAATGCGATGTCGCGGGATCGGCAGTTCCGTCGCGGCTGACAGCGACTGAGGGTATCTCGGAATCGCGTGGGTTGCTGCGCCCAGTACGGCACATGGGGCGAGGCTGCCGCACTCGACCGTTCGCTCTGCGGCCAAGCTCTCAACGGCGACGCGTCACTGGCGGTCGCCGATCGCCGTCCCACGTTCGAGGTCGGCTTCTCACCACTTGACCTCGACCGGCGTCAGGATGTCCCCGTGACGGTGGATGATCCTCCACTGTCCGTCCTCTCGCCGGTACACCTGCGTCGCTCGCAGCGTCATCTCCTTGGTGCCACCGTTGTCGCGTTCGATGTAGGTCTCAAGCTCGACGCTGGACGCGAGATCGTTACCGACCGATGTCACCAGCGTCTCCGCGCTCCAGCCGTCGAAGCTTTGGGCCTTCGATGCCCATGTAAGGAGAGCGCTCACGCGTTCGAACCCGATCTCGTAGCCGCCGACGGCCGCCATGATCGTGACGTCCTCAGCGGTCGACCAGAGGTCGAGGAACGGCTGCGGACGGCCTTGGCTCTGTTGGGTGAGTGCCTCGTGACAGCGCGCGATGAAGTCATGAAGCTCGGGCTCTCGGGTTGTTGTGTCAGTGGTCATTCGGACTCCTTCTCTGGTCTACGTCCACGTCGCGCGATGGCGAGATCTATCGAGCCCGCAGCGATTCGGCGCCGCGGGCATCAGTATCTGAGCGTCGTCGCCGGCGACGCTGGTCGCCCGTTTCTCTCGGCCGATGATGACCGTCCGAGATCCCTACAGGTCCTGCTTTTCGAGCCAGGTCATCGAAGCGTCGGCCACTTCCTGCCACCCCGAGTCGATGGTCAGTGAGTGGCCACGATCGGCGAATTCGAGCGTGTCAGTGGTGGCCGGAGAGTGCTTGTATTTCTTGGCCGTCGCCTTGGTGACGGACTCGGGCACCGTGTGGTCCTCCCCGCCCATGATGAGCAGCAGTGGGCCGCGTTCGGCGTTGTCAGTATCAACCTTCGACGCCGCGTGCGGTGAGAGGTTTGCGGTGGCAGCCTCGAACAGCGGTCGAGCCGGACCGGGGACGGCCCAGCGCTCGTAAAGCTGATTCGACTCTTCCTCGCTGACGGCGTTACCGAAGCTGTAACGGAACTGTTCGGCGGTCAGGCTCACCGTGCGGTGTTTGTTGGCGGGGTTCTTGAACACGGGCAGCGTGGCGCGTAGGGAGGACAACGGCGTCCGCAGCACACCCTTGATCTGGGCGGCGTCGATGGCGACCGCAGCCGCCGCCAGCCCCTCGCCGAGCAGCTTCTCGGCGAACAGGCCGCCGAAGGAGTGGCCCACGAGGATCGGCGGGTCGTCCATGGCATCGATGAGGCCGCGGTAATGGTCGGCGATGTCCTCGATTCCCTTGTTGGCTAAGGCGTCGGGGTTCGACCGGGCAGCGTCGACCGTCATGGGTTCGTCGGGCCAGCCGGGCGCCGTCGTGTTGTAGCCGGCGCGCCCGAAGAATTCCTCCCAGGCCGCCCATGACGTCGGGTGAAGCCAGAGGCCGTGGATGAACATGACCGGTTGTGCCTTCTCCGCCACTTTGGGACCCCACTCTCTCTTGATCGCTCTTGACAGTCTCCGCCGCGGGACCGGTCGCTCGAATCCATGGAAGTCCGTAGTCCAACGTGACGACTGGGGTCGTTCAGGGATGCGACGGCGTCGCGTCGGGCAGAGCATGAGCGACGACGAAGGGGCGAACGCATGGACCTGATGCTCGAGGGAAAGATCGCCGTCGTCACTGGCGCCAGCAAGGGAATCGGCTTCGCAGTGACGAAGGCGCTCACCCAGGAAGGCGCGACGGTGGTGGCTGGCTCCCTGACAACCGAGAGCCTGGCCGATCTGCGCGGCGTCACCGCCGTGGCGGTCGACCTGATCGCCGCCGACGGCCCGGCCAAGCTCGTCGAGCGAGCCGTGGAGGACCACGGCCGTGTCGACATTCTCGTCAACAACGTAGGGGCGACTCGAATCCGCCTTGACGGCTTCCTCGCTGTGACCGATGAGGACTTCGAGTGGGCGATGCAGATGAACTTCTACTCCACGCTGCGGGCGACCCGGGCCGCAGTTCCGCGGATGGTCAGCCAAGGGAGTGGCGCCATCGTGAACATCGCCTCGGTCAACGCCTTCTACGAGCCTGATGGCGCGACAGTCGACTATGGGGCGGCCAAGGCGGCAGTCCTGAACCTGACCAAGTCCGTGGCGCAGGAGTTCGGCCCCCGCGGCGTGCATGTCAACGCCGTTTCACCCGGACCGGTGAGCACCGACCTGTGGCTGGGCGAGCAAGGAGTCGCGCACACTGTGGCGGCGAAGAACGGCGTGGACGCCGACACTGCCCGCACGCAGATTGTCGCAGGAATGGGGGGCATCCCCACCGGCAGGTTCAGCACACCGGACGAGGTGGCGGCGCTGGTTGTCTTTCTGGTCTCGGAGCGGGCGGCCAACATGACGGGGGCCAACGTCGTGATCGACGGAGGACTGATCAAGACGACGTGAGGCTTCCGCGTCATGTCTCGACGTGAACGGCGTCGGGATGGCGTGCGTGATTCGGCGCCCCGACGTGACCTCGAGCTCCCGGAACAACCTGCTGCAGTTGTACTCGACGGTGCTCGTCCGATGAACAGGTACATGGCGAGCTCGGCGTTGATCGCGCCCGCGGCGACGCGCGTGTTGCGCTCTTCTACCGCCCACGATGGTCACCGGTGGACTACGCGACGGCACCCGTCGCCGCATGACTACGCGTCGCCGTGGATTCGATCGAGGTCGACGTGATCCAAGGTCGTCTCAGCCGAACCCAAGGAGGCGACCCATGTCTCACCTCACAGCTCTGCTCAGTCGACCTGCGCGCCGGCTTGCGCTTGTCCTCGCGCTCTTGGTCGTGCTTGCCGCCCCGGCGTGCGCGGCGGCATCGGGTTCACAGACTGGGCAGCGCGCCCAGGTGAAGCCAACCATCGTGTTGGTCCACGGCGCCTGGGCCGACGCCTCAGGCTGGGACGTCGTCATGGGCCAGCTTCAGCGCGACGGCTACACAGTGCTGGCGGTGGCGAACCCGCTTCGGGATCTCCCCGGGGACAGCGCCTATCTGGCCAGCGTGCTGCACAGCATCACGGGACCGATTGTCCTCGTCGGCCACTCCTACGGCGGCGCGGTCATAACAAACGCCGCCTTGGGCAATCCCCAGGTCAAGGCGCTCGTGTATGTCGCTGCCTTCGCCCCCGATGCCGGCGAGTCCCTGACGACCATCGAGATGATGAACCCGGGAAGCGAGATCGGTCCGACGACACTCGTCCTGCGACCATTCCCCGGGGGCGTCGATGCCTATATTTCGCCGGCGTCATTCCATTCGGCGTTCTGCGCCGACGTACCCGCAGCGCTCGCGGCTGAGATGGGCGCCTCCCAACGTCCGATCTCAGCGGCCGCCCTGGCGGAGCCGTCGGGACCGCCGGCGTGGCGAACTATTCCGTCGTGGTACCTGGTCGCCACCGAGGATCACGCCATCCCGCCGGTCACGGAACGATTCATGGCGAAGCGGATGGAGGCTCACACCGTTGAGGTCGCCTCGTCTCATGCGGCCCTGGTCGCCCGGCCCGGGGCGGTGACCAACCTGATCCTCGACGCCGTCCACCACACATCCTGAGTCCACCGTCAATTGAGGAGAAACGATGACCAGCATGCCAATCCGCGACCCGCTCACCGATCACCTGCTGACGCCACAGAACTCGGCGCTCGTGCTGATCGACTACCAGGACGCCCAGATCTACTCCATCCCGACCGACCCCGACCTCTACGTGCCCAACGCTGTCGCGCTCGTCAAGGTTGCGCGCCTGTTCGGCCTACCGATCGTGGTGTCGACCGTTCAGCGGGACAACGGCGTCAACGGCGACACCATCCCGCAGCTGCGCGAGCAACTCGGCGACGTCCCCTCGATCGACCGGATGAGCATCAATGCCTGGGAGGACGAAGACTTCGTCCACGCGGTCAAGGCGACGGGCCGACGGAAGCTCATCATGGGGGGGCTGTGGACCGAGGTCTGCCTCGCCTTGCCGGCGCTCGACGCGATGCGCGAAGGCTTCGAGGTCTACCCCGTGGTCGACGCTGTCGCGGGGACCACACCAGACGCCCACAAGTGGGGCTTGCGCCGCATCGTGCAGGCGGGCGCGCAGCCTGTGAGCTGGGTCGTAGTCCTCTCCGAGCTCCAACGCGACTGGAGCCGGCAGGAGACCGCGCCGGGCATGCTCCGCCTTGCGCGCGAGCGAGGCGGCGGGTTCGGAACCGAAATAGCGATCAAGCTCGATCGAGCCGTGGCACCAGTCTGAGCTTGACCAACGATCCCCTGACCCCAACGCCGGGTCACTTCACCGGTAGCGCGCGGCGCAGCTCCCGCCGGGACCTTATCCCGAGCTTCTGAAAGATCTTGCGCAAGTGATACTCCACAGTGCTCGCGCTGATGAACAGCTGGGCAGCGATCTCCGCATTCGTGTCCCCTTCAGCCGCAAGCTGCGCGATACGGCTCTCCTGCGGCGTCAGGTCCGAGGAAGCCTCAACCGATCGCGCGCGGACGCGCTCACCGGTGGCGAGCAACTCGTCGCGGGCTCGTTTGGCGAACGCGGCCGCGCCCATCCCATCAAACAGCTCGTGTGCAAGTCGAAGCTGATCGCGGGCGTCGCGCCTGCGCTTCTCGCGGCGGAGCCACTCGCCGTAGAGCAGACGAGTGCGCGCCGATTCCACCCTCAAGCGGGTCGCACCAAATCGGTCAAGCGCTTCCTTGTACAACGCTTCGACCTCCGCGTCGTCGACCCCCATGAGCGCGCGGCTGCGAGCCAGCAAGGCCATCGACCACTCCGTGTCGGCCGCGGTCGCCCGCTGAGTCAGACGCGCAAGCGCTGAGTCGGCCGCCTCGGCGTCACCGGCCCTGACAGCAGCCTCGACCATGTCGGGCAAGACGTGGTTTCCGAATAGCACGGGATCCCGTTCGTAGACCGCGATGGCGTGAGCGAGCGCGTCGGTGTATCGGGACAACCCAAGATCGAGCTTGATCAGCGCTGTGCGGGCCATGGCCGCGGCGGTCCCGATGCCGATCTCGTCCGCGATCTGCAGGACCGCCACCACCGTCGTTCGGACGTCCTTGTTACCGCGGAGGGCAAGCAACAACAACCGTGCCAGCTCTGACCCGAAGGGGTTCTCGCCAGCGGCGGCATAGATATCGGCGGCTTGTGCGGTAAGGCCGTCGGCAGCCGCGAGATGACCTGACCACACCTCGCTGTTCGCCTTCGCCCACACGGGAATGGCCATCGAGTTGAGATCTGCTTGGTCGCTGCTCGCCTGGCCAAGACACTCCGCAAGCTGGTCGTGCAGGTCCTGGTCCCACATCAGCTCCGTCGCGTTGGTCAGCAGCACGCTCCAGCGGACCGGTGCGTTCGCTAGCGGGGCCGCCAGGGCCGTCCGAACAGCGGCGCGCATGAGGTCGACCGAGGCCCCGAAACCATCCCGGACGTACACCCCGTATGCGGTCAGCAGCTGGTCAACGATCGTCCCGGTCCCAGAGGGTGCAGCTAGCGCGGCATGCGCAATTGCTTTCAAGTCGGGATCCGAGGCGTCACCCACCAGTAGCGCGGCCTCGAGTGCCTCCATAAGGGTCTGGCGGCCAAGGTCAGGAGAGGTCGCCATCAGCTCGGCCGCCGCGGCATGCAGGATCACCGAGGCTGGCTTGGCCCTCCCTTCGCGGTAGCACGCGGCACCTTCAAGGCGCTTTGCCCACGCCATGTCGGCCGGGTCGATCAAAGCCTCTGAAGCCATCGAGGCGAGCAGGTGCACCTGGCGGGGCGACCCCGTCACCAGTGCCGCGTCGGCGGCTCGCAAGCGACGTCGGGCCGCGCGCTCAGGGTCGGGAGTCAGCTCCGCCGACCGGCTGAGCAGGGCGAGCTCTGCCGACGAGCCGCCTTTCGCGTGGGCACCGTCCGCGACCTGCTCCAAGACTGTGGCAACCTCCTCGTCCGCACCAACCGAAGCGGCGGCCAAATGCCACGCCCGGCGCTCAGCGTCGGTGTCTGGGTTCGTCGCCTCCGCCAGCGCCCGATGCACGGCCCGCCGGTCCGCGGCGCGGGCTCCGGCATAGACCGCCGTCCGTATGAGGGGATGGCGGTAGGTGATCGTGGAACTGAACACGACCAGGCCAGTCGCCTCCGCGGGTTCAGCCGCCTCGCGTTTCACACCGAGATCGGTTGCGGCCCGCCAGACCACCGCCGCATCCGCGGAGGCGTCGGCGGCCACGGTCAGGAGGAACATCTGGGTGTCGGCGGGCAGCGCCCGGACATGGCCAGCGAAGTGGTCCTCCAGGCGCTCAGTCAGGGGAAGCGGGTGGGGGGCGCCGGCCAGACCCACCACTTCGTCGGCCATTAGATCCCTGGCCAACTCGACAACGGCAAGCGGGTTCCCTTCTGTCTCCTTCACGATGCGCTCGGCCACATCGCGATCGAGGGCGAAGCCCGCCCGCGACGCGAGCAGAGTCCGAGCGTCCTCGTTCGACAGCCCTCCGATTTCGATGGCATCGAACCCGGCGAGCGCGTTCGGCGAGTCCGTATCGCGCGTGGCGAAGACCAGAGCGATGCCCTCGGCTTGGATCCTGCGCCCCCAAAAGGCCAGCGCCTCAAGCGATTCACGGTCCAGCCAGTGGGCGTCGTCGATGACTGTCAGCAGTCGTTTGCGGGCGCGGGCAGCGTTGGCAGCCAGGCTGATCGTCCCCAACCCGACAAGAAACGGGTTCGCCGGCGGACCCGCTGCCAAGCCCAACGCCGAGTTCAACGCGTCTCGCTGAGGGCCTGGGAGCCGCTCGATCTGACGCAGGATGGGCATGAGCAGCCGGTGCAAGGCCGCGTAGCCCAGAGCACGCTCGGGCTCGACGCCTGTGAACCGTACGACAAGAAAGTCAGGCGCCCGATCCACGACGTAGTCCAGCAGGGTCGTCTTGCCCACTCCCGGACCGCCCCGGACGACGAGCACGCCGCTCAAGCCCTCCCGGGCAGTGTCGAGGAGGCGATCGAGGGTCGCCTGCTCGCTGTCACGCCCGAGCAGTTTCACGTCCGGCACATAAAGATTCGTGTGGAACCGCCCGCCGGCCCGGCAACGGCGTTCCTGGAAACGGAGGGGGTTACGACGACCTCATGTCGCGTGCTACATGCCCCGACGCCTGTCAAAGTGACGACGGCTCGGCAGCTGCCAATCCATCGGTGACGCTTGAAAGTGTCCCTCGCCTCCAGTTGTCGAGATCGGTCCATTGAACGGCTGCCCCTGGACTTTTCAGTCTCATGGAGTGTGGCACGGGACGGGCCGCCGACGCGGCGGTGGTGCCATAGTCCGCCGCGCCCCCTAACGCCGCGTGGGCAGTGGTCGCCACCGTAACCCCGTACGCCGGCTTGTGGGCCCCTGTCGCGGCGAACTCGCCAACCGGTGCTCGCTGTAGTTCCGTAGTACAGAGCGCCCGCTCGGGTCGCCGGTCGGTGACGACTGGTGAATACAGAAGACGCATCCGCCCGTCGGCGTTCTGGCGGCACGCTCTGAAGTCGATGACGAGCGCGAAGCGGCAGATCGGCTCGCGGTCCCCTCAGCGCGCTAGCCGCTTGCGAGATTTGCTGCGCCCAGCGCGGCACTTCGGTGGCGGGGCTCGCCGACGGGGCGCACGCGCGTTCCGAGCGCTCGGGTAACGCAGCGCCGGTTCTCGCTGCAGTCTTGGGAGCCGTAGTGACGACACCTGCGGTGGCTGCCGGGCGCTGGTGTCAGTTGCGCGCGGCTGTCGAAGTGGACACACCGGGTGCGGCAAGAGCGCCGCCCCTCTGAGCGGCCGCGTTACGACGGTGGTAGGGGTTTCGTTCACCGACAACGCCCTGCAGGTCCCACCCTGACGCCGAAGCTCGGGACCGAAGGCGCGATGTCCGGCTCTGGCGCCCACCGCCTACGCTCCGGAAGCAGTGCGCGGGCGAGGAGCGATCGGCGCATTGGCGTTGGTGCTGGGATCGGCGATGGTGGCCGCCGCCGCCCCGAGCGGCGCCGCCGCGCCTGGGATCCACACCATCTCCCACGTCATCGTGATCATGCAGGAGAACCGCTCGTTCGACCAGTACTTCGGCACCTTTCCCGGCGCCGACGGCATCCCGATGCGGAATGGCGTGCCGACGGTCTGCAGCGTCGACCCGACCGACGGCCGGTGCGTCGCCCCCTACCACGATGCCGCCGACGTCCAGGACGGCGGACCGCACACCTTCGACGCGGCGACTGGAGACATCGACGGTGGGAAGATGGACGGCTTCGTGCGCGAGCAGCGGGCGTCGGTCAATTGTCCCGGCCCCAGCACCGATCCCCGCTGTGGCTCGGGGGCGGTGGGGAGCACCGACGTCATGGGCTTCCACGACGCTCGGGAGATCCCCAACTACTGGACCTACGCCCGTCAGTTCGTGCTCCAGGACCATATGTTCTCAGCGGTTCGGTCCTGGAGCCTGCCGGCGCATCTCTTCATGGTCTCCGGTTGGTCGGCCAAGTGCTCGGTCGTCAACGAGCCGGCGAGCTGCGCCCCCGCCGCGGACTCCGTCGACCCTCCGGGGGGAGCGACACCGCCGGACTACGCCTGGACCGACCTCACCTACCTGTTGCACAAGGCCCACGTGAGCTGGCGGTACTACGTCGCGCCGGGTACCGAACCCGACTGCGAGGACGATTCAGCCAGGTGCACGCCCAAGGCCCAGTCGGCGTCGACGCCGGGGATCTGGAATCCCCTCCCGTACTTCGACACCGTGCGCACCGACGGCGAGCGACAGGACGTGACCGACCTGTCCGCGTTCATCCCGGCTGCGCAGGCGGGTTCCCTTCCAGCTGTGTCGTGGATCGTGCCGTCGTGGGGGACGAGTGAGCACCCCGGCGGGTCGGTTCGCGCCGGTCAGGCGTACGTCACGGGACTAATCAACGCGGTCATGAGCAGCCCTGAGTGGAGCTCGACGGCGATCTTCCTGTCATGGGACGACTGGGGCGGCTTCTATGACCACGTCGCGCCCCCGAGCGTCGACGCGCAGGGCTACGGCCTGCGTGTCCCGGGCCTCGTGATCAGCCCATACGCACGGCGCGGCTACATCGACCATCAGGTGCTCAGCCACGACGCCTACCTGAAGTTCATCGAGGACGACTTCCTCGGAGGCCAGCGGCTCGATCCTCGTCACGACGGCCGCCCCGATCCGCGTCCCGACGTGCGAGAGACGGCGCGGGGATTGGGTGACATCACGGCCGACTTCGACTTCTCACAGCCGCCACGGCCACCCGTGATCCTGAACCCCCTGCCGCCGCTCCCGCTACAGGGTGGTGCAGGCATCGCCAGCCCGGCAGCGATTGCACCGCTCAAGAGCGGCGCGGCGCCGGTTGCGGAGGCCGGTCCCCACGCCCTGGCGCCCACCGCCCCCGCACCGGGCGCGCTGAGCGCAGCGTCGGCTCGGCCGCAAGTAGCTGGTGCAGCGGCTCCGCACCACACTGCGGACACGACCATCGCCGCGGCCATCGCCGCCGCGCTCGTGGCGATCGTCTCGGGGCTCGCGCTGCTCGTGCGCCGTTCTGCCAGTCGTCGGTGGCCCTCTACGGCGGCTGCCACCGCCAAAACGAGCAACCCGCCGTAGGTCCTCGGCGCAAAGACTCTGCCCGATACCAACCTGCCCTCGA
>JAFAUA010000129.1 GCA_019243595.1 Acidimicrobiia bacterium | reverse complement strand
GCCAGCTCGCCCTCCACCGTGGAGACCAGGTGGGCCAGGCCGGGGTGCTCCTCGACCGCGCACAGGGCCGGCACGGTCACCGAGCCGGTCTCGCACACCCGTCCGAGGTCGTTGCGCACCAGGTCGACGATCATCACGTTCTCGGCGCGGTCCTTGTCGCTGAACATCGCACCCGACGCTGCTGTCCCCTTGATCGGGCGCGACTCGACCAGCGCGCCGTCCCGCCGAAGGAACAGCTCTGGCGACGCCGACGCCAGCTCGACACCGGGAACGCGCACGACGGCGGCGTGGGGTGCCGGATTCTCGGTCCGCAGGACGCCGGCCAGCCCGAGAATGTCGATGTCTGCACCGACGGGCGCGGACAGCAGGCGGCACAGGTTCACCTCGTAGACGTCGCCGGCGGCGATCGCCTCCCGGATGGCCACGACGCCCTTGCCGAACGCCTCCCGGTCAAGGCTGGATGTCCATGCCGCCGTCGGCGGGCCGCTCCACGACGGCCACGTCCGGGGCGCAGGGCCGCCCCGGTCGAACCGGGCACAGGTGACCTCGCCTTCGAAGCGCACGACGACGACCCAGAGACCTGAACCGTCGAGCGCCGACAGGTCGGACGTCACGTCGCGCAGACCGGTGAAGCAGCGGTCGCCGACGACGGCGAGGGGGTCTAGGTCGCCCACGTGTGTCAGCATCGCAGGATGAGCGAAGGTATGAAGCCTCGGAGCCACGAGGTCACCGACGGGTACGTCCGAGCGGGCGCGCGGGCCATGCTCCGGGCCGTCGGCATGACCGACGAGGACTGGGACAAGCCCCAGATCGGCGTGGCCAGCAGCTGGAACGAGGTGACCCCCTGCAACATGTCCCTCGACCGGCTGGCCAAGCGGGCCAAGGAGGGCGTGCACCAGGCGGGCGGCTTCCCGCTCGAGTTCGTGACCATTGCGGTCAGCGACGGGATCTCGATGGGCCACGAGGGAATGCGCGCGTCGCTCGTGAGCAGGGAGATCATCGCCGACTCCGTCGAGACGATGATGCACGCCGAGCGCCTCGACGGGATGGTGACCTTCGCCGGCTGCGACAAGTCGTTGCCGGGGATGCTCATGGCCGCGGCCCGGCTCAACCTTCCCGCCGTGTTCCTGTACGGGGGCACGATCCTTCCGGGCCGGCTCAAGGATCAGGCGCTCGACATCGTCAGCGTCTTCGAGGCCGTCGGCGCGCACGCAGCGGGCGGGCTGACCGAGGAGGAGCTCTCCCTCATCGAGCGCAACGCCTGTCCCACCGTGGGTTCCTGCGCCGGGATGTTCACGGCCAACACCATGGCGTCGGTTGCCGAGGCGATCGGTATGGCCCTCCCCGGCAGCTCGGCGGCTCCGGCCGTCGACCGTCGCCGCGACGACCTCGCCTTCGCGAGCGGCCAGGCCGTCGTGAACCTCCTCGCCACGGGCATCCGGCCCCGACAGATCCTGACGAAGGAGGCGTTCGAGAACGGCATCGCCATCGCCAACGCGGTCGGTGGTTCGACCAACGCCGTGTTGCACCTGCTCGCCATCGCCAACGAAGCGCGCGTCGAGCTCGAGCTCGAGGACTTCAACCGGGTCGGCAAGCGCGTGGCGCACATCGCCGACATGAAGCCACACGGCAAGTACCACATGGTCGACCTCGACCAGGTCGGCGGCGTCGAAGTGGTGATGAAGGAGCTGCTCGACGCCGGCCTTCTCCACGGCGACTGCCTCACGGTCACGGGCCGCACGCTGGGCGAGAACATCGAGGCGCTCAACCCGCCCGCTCCGGACGGAAAGGTGGTTCACCGTCTGAGCGATCCGATCCATGCCGAGGGGGGCCTCGCCGTCTTGCGCGGCTCGATGGCGCCCAACGGCGCCGTCGTCAAGGTCGCCGGCATCGACCAGCTTCGGTTCGAGGGCACGGCGCGGGTCTTCGACGGCGAGGACAAAGCCATGGAGGAGATCCTCCGCGGTGGCATCAAGGCCGGCGACATCGTCGTCATCCGCTACGAGGGGCCCAAGGGCGGCCCCGGCATGCGCGAGATGCTGGCCGTCACGGGCGCCATGAAGGGCGCCGGCCGCGGCGCCGACGCCGCCCTCATCACCGACGGCCGCTTCTCGGGCGGCACGCACGGGTTCTGCGTCGGTCACGTCGCCCCCGAAGCCGTCGACGGCGGACCGATCGCCTTTGTGAACGACGGCGACCGAATCGTCATCGATGCCGAGGCGCGCACCATTGACCTGATGGTCGACGACGCCGAGCTCGCGAAGCGCCGTGAGAACTGGAAGCTGCCGGAGCCGCGCTACACCACCGGCGCGCTCGCCAAGTTCGCCCGACTGGTCACCGGTGCAGAGCGCGGCGCCATCACCGAGCCGTAGCACCACGAGTTCGACGCGTGGCTGAGTTCGAGGCGCTGTTCCTGCCTGCCGGCGACGGCTGGATGCCCACCGCCGCCAGCTTGGGGCCGTGGGGCGCAGACCTCCTGCACGGCGGCGCCGTCTCGGCCTTGGCCATCGCCCTGATGGAGGACGAGGCCGATGATGGCTACGAGGCGGTGCGCTATTCGGCCGACTTCATCCGGGCGCTGCCGTTGCGCAAGCTCGATGCCGAGGTGCGTGTGGTCCGCAAGGGAAACCGCCTGGAGCTCATCGAGTGCGAGATCGGCAGCGATGGAAAGCTGGTCGCCCGCTGCTCGCTTGTGCGCGTCCGGCCGCAGCCGGTCGAACTCCCCGAGGGCGCGCCGACGCCCCACGACCAGGCGCCGCCCGACACGCCCGAGGACATGTTCGACGCGCCGCGCTTTGATCCCAACCGCACGTTCTTTGT
Source organism: Acidimicrobiia bacterium (assembly GCA_019243595.1). Classification (GTDB taxonomy): domain Bacteria; phylum Actinomycetota; class Acidimicrobiia; order Acidimicrobiales; family AC-14; genus CADDZP01. The sequence continues at coordinate 1,958 of JAFAUA010000129.1, read as the reverse complement.
CGGCGCGGGCATCGAGATGCGCGTGCCCGATCCCAGTCAGTTCGGCGGCGGCACAGCGTGGTACCGGCTGATGATCCCAGCCATGCCGGGCCGGGAACCTTCGCCGACGGCCAGGGCTGCGGCAGCCGCCGACTTCGGCAACGGGGTGAGCGGCTTCCGCAGCACCGAGTTCATCCCCGTGTCGTTCCCCAACGCCGACCTGGTCCTGCACCTGTCTCGGCAGCCGCGAGGGGAGTGGATCCGGCTCGAGGCCATCTCCGAATGGCGGCCCGACGGCATCGGCCTGGCCCGCGGGCGGCTCGGCGATCGTGAGGGCGTCTTCGGCGTCTCCGAGCAGTCGCTCGTCCTGAGCACCGCCGCGCCGCGCTGAGCCTCAGCCCGTCAGCGTGAAGCGAGTCGCGGTTGCGCTCGTGCTGCCGCGGTGCGCAATTGCTCGATACGTCCCGGGCGACGCGAGCGGACCCGGACATGCGCTGCTCGTGCATGTCGACTGGTCCCACGTGCCGGCCCCGTACGAGGTCGACTGACCGGGCGCCAGCCGGGGAGGGGCCGGCGGAGGATTCGTGCAGGCGACAGCGATCGGATTGCTCCGCCACACGACGTTGCCCGTCCGGTTCACGATGCTTGCCCACGGGCCGACGCCGCACACGCTGGGGGCATCGCACGGGCGGTTGGCGTGGTTCGTCACGACGAGCGAGATCGCCACCGGCTGCCCACGGGCGTAGCTCGCCCGGTCGGTGACGGTCGTGTAGCTGAGGTCGCTGGAAGCGCACTGGGAGCTGGCCATCGGCGCAGCCGTCTGCGGTGACGGGCCGGGCTGGCCACCGGGCGACTGCGACCCCGGCGAACCCTGCGATCCCTGCGAAGGCTGGCCGTTCGGCGTTCCGGCTTGGTTGCCCGTCGAGGAGCTGTTGTCCGGCGCGGTCGCGCGAGCGGTGGCCGGCTGAGCGGCCGCTGACGGCGGCAGCTCGGTGGGCGCGGATGTGTCTCCGGCCTGGGTTCCGCTGGTCGCGGAAGAGTCGCCACCGTCGGGCGCCGGATGCGTGCCGACCGGGTTCGATCCTCCCGTGTGGCCTTGGGCCACGGTGTGCACGGACGACGTGGGCTCAGTACGCGAGAGCCCGAAGACGCTGAAGGCGAGCACTGCCGCCAGCACCGGACCGGCGCCGGTCAACACACGGCGGCGGCGTCGCAGTTGGCGGCCACGCTTGACGACGCGGTCGAGGTGCTGTTCGGGCGCCCACTGCGGCTCAAGCGCGTCCATCGGCCAATTCCTCTCCAAAGCCGTCGCCGAGATAGCGGCGAAGGGTGTCGAGCCCGCGTCGCACGTGCGTGCTCGCCGTGCTGGCGGACACGCCGAGGGCGGTGGCGACCTCCTCCTCGCGGAGGCCGCTCAGGTAGCGCAGCGCCACCGCCTGGCGCTGTCGCTTCGGGAGCGACTGGAGGGCGGCCACGAGAGCCAGGCGGATCGTCGTCGCCTCTGCCGCGTCGAGTGGGGCGGTCGTCGCAGGCGACGGTGGCCGGCGGCGCACGGCGTCGATCGCCAGGTTGGTCGCCACGCGCAGGACCCAGCCGTCCCGATACGGCAGCGTCGACACCCGTCCCCAGTGCGCGTAGGTGCGAGCGAGGGCTTCGGCGGCGACGTCCTCCGCAGCGGTTCTTTCCCCGACGAGCCGGTAGGCCAGCGTGGCCGCTCGTGCGAATAGCTCGGGGTAGGCCGCTTCGAAGGACGCGTCGCCGCCAGTCCTCGCCATGTCGCTATCTAAACGGGCGAGGGGCCGGTTTCCCCGACATGCTCGTTCAAATCGCCGGGGATTCGCCGGTCAGGTCAGCGCTCAGGTCCCACAGGCGCCGTCGGGCGTCGGCGTCGTAGGCCTGGTCGTCGGCGCGGGCGTCTTCCTGGCGGTTGAAGTAGCGCCCGGTGACGCCCTCCACACCCTCGCCGACCGCCACGCGCA
>JAFAUA010000496.1 GCA_019243595.1 Acidimicrobiia bacterium | reverse complement strand
CCGTCGAGGTGACCGACGACACCTGGCTCGCGTTGTCTCGCCCGTAGCTGAAGCTCGCGAAGGGGCTGTTGGGCGATCCCGTGGGCGCATCGCTGACCGACATGAGTCGGTCGGCGCCGTCGGGCGTGAAGGTCGCGGTCGACGAGTTCGGATACACCTGGCTCGTCAGGTTGCTGTCGGCATCGTCGTTGAACGTGGTGGTGTGGGAGAGCCAGTCGGTCACGGTGTGGAGCCTGCCGGCGTCGTCGAAGCCTCGAGTCACCGTTCCCGTCGTCCCGGGATAGACGACCGAGGTGACCTGGCCCTTGAGGTCATAGCCATAGCCAACGGTCTTACCCCCGGCACTCGAGGCGGTCATCTGACCGAGCGAATCCCAGGCCCAGGTCGAGGTCCCGGCGCCGTCGGTCATCGACGTCCGGTGGCCATCGGCGTCGTAGACGACGGCCGAGACGTTGGGCGTCGTCCCGTCTGAGTAGGTGACCGACGTCAGCTGATTGGCCCCGTCGTAGCCGTAGGTCGTCAGCTGGCTGGAGGGATCGGTGATCGCGGTGCGGTTGCCGGCGCCGTCGTAGCCGAACGTCGTGGTTCGGTTGTCCGGATCGGTCACAGACGTGGCCTTGTCCGGCAGCGCCGGGTCGGTGAACCCGTAGGTCGTCGAGTGCAGCGCGCCATCGCGCTGGGAGGTTTGGTTGCCGTCGGCGTCATAGCCGTAGTGCAGCGTGGTCTGGTCGGCGCGGGTCACGTCGGTGAGCTCAGAGCCGAGGTCGTAGAAGTTCTGCGTCAGGTTGTTGTCCGGGTCCTTGACGGTCTTGAGGTTGCGATCGGCATCGTAGGTGCGGACTGTCTGGTGGCCGAGGGGATCCGTGACGGTGAGGACGTCGCCGAAGGGGTTCGTCGTCTGATACGTCGTGTAGGCGGCGGGAGCGGCGCTGGCGCAGCTCACGCCCGCGGCGCTCCCCTTCGGCGCGACCTCGGCGGTCTTTCGGCCCACCCCGTCGTAGCAATATTGCGTCTTGTCGCCCAGGGGATCGGTGGAGCTCGCCAGGTCGCCGGCGCCGTCGTAGCTCGAGGGCCACGCCTTGGAGTTCGGGTCGGTCACCGAGGTGACATCGCCGGGATGGGAAGGATCGCCGTAGGTGTCGGTCGTCGTCCGGGTGGCCACGGTGTTGCCGTTGGCATCGAGCAGCGGGGTCCCAACCGACGTGCGGTGCCACGGCTTTGCCGGGTCGTAGCTAAAGGTCGTGGTCACACCCTTGGCGTCGGTCGTCGTCAAGGGCGCGTGGTACGCGTTGTAGGTCGCCGATGTGGCGCGGCCCAGCGGGTCGACGCTTTGGATCTGGTTGCCGTTCGCGTCGTACGCGTAGGTCCACAGATGCAGATTCGGGTCTGACATCGACGTCACACCCAGCGTGTTCGGGTCGTACCCATAGCTCCAGGTGGCGGCCTGGGAGGTCCCGTAGCCGCGGGTCTCGGCGACGAGGACGCCGTTCTGGAAGGCGTCGACGGTCACGTTGCCATTGGGGTCGGTGATTCGGGTCGATCCGGGGATCGAGGTGTAGTCGAAGCTCGTCTGGTGACCCAGGAAGTCCTTCTGCCAGTCCACCCGGCCTTGCGCGTCGTAATGGTTCGTCACCGGCACCGGCGTCGGTGAACCCGCCTGGTTCGGGTCGAGCATGGTGAGGAGGCGATGGCTGGCGTCGTAGGTGAAATGCGTGACGCCACCACCCACGTCGGTCACATCCGTGAGGTTCCCGGCCCCGTCGTTGTACGCGAAGCGCACGATCCGCGCCGGCGACGCCGTGTCGGTGACGCTTGTGATCAATCCATTGGCGTAGGCCAACGTCAGCGTGCGTCCGGCAGGGTCGGTGACGACCATGGTCGAGGCGTTCGGATGCGTCACCGTGGTCGTGTAGCCATCGAGATCACCAAGCGAGACCAGCAGGCCCGAGCTGTCGAAGCGGATGACCTCGGTGCCGTTGCGGGTGAAGGTCCAGGTGCCGTCGCCGTTGTGCACGAGCGTCGCGCTCGACCGGGTCGGCGCCACGTAGTTGGCGCCGCTCACGGCGAAGGTGATCGTTGCCGCGCTCTCTTGCACGATGGTTGCGGCACCGGTCTCGCCGTCGACGCTCAGAGACATGTTGTAAGGGAACGTCCATCCGTACCCGAGCGGACCGTTGGTCGAGGCCAGGTCCGAGTTGTACGTATGGCTCATGTCCAGGGCGACGCCGCGGCCCGGAACGGCGAGATCGTCGAAGGTGTGCCAGAAATTGCCCGTCGAGGCGTTGATCGGCCAGAGCGTGAAATTGAAATGCTTCGCGTAGCACGCAAAGCACAGGTTCGCAGCGCTGCCGCTGCCTTCGAGCTCACCCTTCGTGAGGGGCCCGTCCTTGAATCCGGGAGCTGCCCCGGCGCTCGCGTGGGCGGCGATCTGGGCGGGTGAGAGAGCGAAGTTGTAGACAGCCGGTTCGTCGAAGGTCGCGCTGCCCCATCCGCCGATGTCGAGGGGCGTGGATGCCGTGGTGTTCGCCGTGACCGTCCAGGAACCGGCGAGGCGGGCGTCGATGTAGGTGTCGCCCGTCGTCCCGTCATAGGTGGTGACGATGTGGTGGCGGGCGCCGTCGAACAGGTTGATGCCACCCGTGGTCCATCCCCCTCCCCCGTCGGAGATGAAGTCGACGCCGTAGAGCGCGTCCATCCCGATGCCGTAGTTCCCATAGGTCATCACGTTCGTGTAGCGCTGGCCGCCGTTGGTGCTCGCGAACCAGAACTCGAGGCTGCGCGGCGCGGCGTGGGTGGGAAGAGCCGTCGACGTGGCTTGGACCGTGTTGGAGACCGCACCGTCGGGGTCGTTCGCGAGCAGCCCGGTGGCCGGGACTGCTCCCCCGAGGTGCAGGGCATTGGCGCAGTTCCCGGAGCTGTCATAGGCAATTGGACTCCCGCTGGCCTCGTCGTTCCGGTAGTACAGCGTCGGGCGCAGGGCGAGGACCGACTGGGCGTATGACGAGGTGGGCGTGGCGGCACACGGCTTGGTCGGGGCGACACCGCGGCTCCAGTGGGCGCGAACCTGCGCTGCGGAGAGCGCGGTCGGGTAGACAGCGGCCTCGTCGGATGTGCTGGAACTCCAACCACCGATCACCAAGGGCGAGGTCGTCGACGTGTTGAGCGACATCGCCTGGGAGAGGACCTGCTGGCCATCGATGTAGGTCACTCCTGAGCTGCCGTCATAGGTGAGCACGACCTGGTGGGGCCGACCGTCGAAGAGATTCTCATTGCCATTCGTCCACAGCCCACTGCCGCCGGCGGCGATGTAGTCGATCCCGTAGATCCCATCCATCCCGATGCCGAAGTCCCCGTAGGTGAACACGTTCGTGTAGCGCTGGCCGCTATTCGTGGTGGAGAACCAGAACTCCATGGACCGGGGCGCAGCGCCCGACGGCAGGCCGGCCGAGGTGCCCAGGACCTGGCCCGAGCCCAGGGCTCCGTCCGGGTCGCCGGCCAGGAGCCCGGTGGCGGCGGTGGCACCGTTGACGTACGCGCCGTTCGAACAGCTGGCCGAGCTGTCGTACGCGACCCGGCTGGCGGCCAGGTCGTCGAGGCGGTAGTAGCGACTCGGCCGGTCTGCAAGCGCAGCTTTGGCGTAGGTCGACGTCGGGGTCGCGGCGCACGCCGCGCTCGCCGAACGGCCACGGGTCCAGTGCGCGTTCACCCGCGCCGGCGAGAGCGCCGTCGCGTAGACGGCCGCCTCGTCATACACCGTCGAGCCCCACCCGCCCAGCGCCAACGGCGATGAGGTCACTGTGTTCATACCGATGGCCTGGGAAGCGACCGGC
>JAFAUA010000119.1 GCA_019243595.1 Acidimicrobiia bacterium | reverse complement strand
AGGGCCGCCTGATACGACGCGCACCCACCGACGATCACCGGGATCTCGAGCTCACGGATGAACTGCTTGAGGTTCAGGGGCTCGACCGACTTGGACACATGCTCGGCGGACACCACCGTGCCCTGGATGACCAGCAGGTCGAACTCGGCCTCGAGGATCGGCTTCATGAACTGCTGGGTGCGCTGGGGCGTCACCGACGCACACGAGATCACGCCACTGTCCTTGATCTCCCGGATGCGCTGGCCGATCAGCTCTTCCTTGATGGGCTCGGCGTAGACCTGCTGCATCCGCAGCGTGGCCTTGTCGGGCTCGAGCGTCGCGATCTCGTCGAGCACCGCTTCGGGATCCTCGTAGCGGGTCCACAGACCTTCGAGGTTCAGCACGGCGGCGCCGCCGAGACGCCCGATCTCGATCGCCGACGACGGACTCACGACACCGTCCATGGCGGCCGCCATCAGCGGCAGCTCGAACTTGTAGGCGTCGATCTCCCAGGAGATGTCGACGTCCTCTGGATCGCGCGTGCGACGGCTGGGGACGATCGCGATGTCGTCGAACCCGTACGCCCGCCGACCCGACTTGCCGATCCCGATCTCGACCTCAGCCAACGTGCACCCCTTTGCCTCGCCCTAAAGACTCAAGATAGCGGCGGGACAGGCGCTGTCGAACGACCCTTCTAGCCGTCGAGATGGGTGTGGCCGCCGCTGCTGGCGACGGTGGTCGTCGTCGGCGGCGGGACGGTCGTCGTGGGGTGCGGAGCCACCGTGGTCGTGGTGGTCGGCGGGGGCACCGTCGTGGGGACAGGCACCGGCGCGGGCGTCGTGCAGCCGTTCGGGCCCTCGTAGGACGGCGGCGAACACGGGGGTGCCGCGACCGTGGTCTCGGTCGTGAGCGCGGTCGTCGGCGTCGTGGCGGCCGTGTCGATGGTGGTCGACGTCGTCGAGGTCGTCGTGGTCGGCTCGGCCGTCTTCGGCGTGGTCTTGTCGCCGGCGCTCGGCTGCGGGAGGTTGATGCCGACGTGGGACACCAGCTCGGCGACCGGCTTCTGGGCGCCGGCAGGAAGGGCGCCCGCCGCGGCCAAGCCTCCGAACAGCACCGTCAGCCCGGCCACGCAGGCGGTGAGGAGCCTGGGCAGCGGCGAGGGGAACCTGCGGAGCGAGCTAGGCGCACGCCCCGGCCCGGCGTCGGGCGCCAGCACGGCCCGCATGGCCGCCACCGTCGAGGCCATCGCCGTGTCGTCACGCTCCGTGGTGGGCCGTCGGGCCGCCTCGAGCACCCGGGCCGCCCCTGCGACCCCACGAGGCAGATCTCCACGCGGGGCGCGACCGTCGATCAGGCGCTCGGCAAGCCTGGGGTCGACGTCGATACGGCGCATGTCATCAAGTGCCATTGTCGGGGGTCGGCGTCCCGTTACGGGGACGACTCGGTCTTTTCCTCCTCCGTTCGCTGTTGTCCTGCCCGCTCCCGTGCCGTTCGGCGGGCCAATCCGACGACCGCCCGGTGCTGGAGCGCGCGCACCGCGGTCGGCCGCTTGCCCACGATCTGCGCAACCTCGTCTACGGGGAGGTCGGCAACCACGCGCAGTAGCAATACCTCGCCCTGGGCCGGCGGGAGGGTGGCGATGAGGTCGAGCGCCTCCTGGGTGCCGATCGCCGCCATGGCGTCCCGCTCGGCGTCACCCGGCGGCACACGCTCGTCGACGTCCTCCACCGGCACGGGATCGGTGCGGCGCCGGCCCATGCGGCGTCGGAGCTGGCCGACCTGGCGGTAGGTGATGGTGAACAGCCAGGACCGAAAGCCGTCCTCGTCGCCCTCGAAGCGGACCAGGCCCTCGGCGACGGCGATGAAGACCTCTGAGGCCAGGTCCTCGGCGTCGGCCGGCGCCCGGGCCCGCAGGAAGGCGAGCACCGACGGGTGAAACTCTCGGTAGAGCCGCTCGAGCGCCCAGGGCGCTCCGGTGCGTGCCGCATTGAGCACGTCGGAGAACTGCTCGCCGAGGGGCACGGCGAGCGTCTATCCGCGGAGTGTCTTGAGCATCTGGCGCGCGACCGACGCGTTCATCTCGTAGACGGCGTCCTTGCGGGCCCGGTCGGCGCGCTTGAGCAGACCACCGTTGGTGACGTCGGCCAGCGCGTTGAGCCCCGACGTGACCGCCCGCTTGGTGCTGTCTGTCGCGTCGTAGCCCATCTTGCGGAGGCCCTTGAGAATGTCGCTGCTCGCGATCGGGCCCGGGGCGGCCGCGGCGATGACGCTGAGGGCGTCCTTGGTGATCTCCGACGCCTTCTCCACCGCCTCCACAGCGCTGAGGTGCTGGTCGTCGCCTTCGACCGACGCCAGCCAGCGCCGAACCTTGCGGACGAGTTCGTCGTGGGTCTCACCCTCGAACGACAGGGAGGGCATCAGCGCAGGCTACCTGTGGCGAGCACGAGGAGGTCGTACAAGATGCGCGCCGTCGCGCCCCAGATCGTCTCGTCGGCCACGTCGAAGAAGTGCATCGGCCGATCCGCCATGTCCGGCAGGTCCCAGCGCTCCTCGTGGTGGACGCGGGGGTCCATCAGCTCCGCCACCGAGACGTCGAAGACGCGCGCCACCTCGGCGGGATTGACGACGAGCGTCGGACGCCCAGGCAGGATGCCGACGAACGGCGCCAGCACGAACTGACTGGCGACGGTGGCCAGCTCCTCGAGCGGGCCGACGACATCGACGTCGTCGGGCTCGATGCCGACCTCCTCCCACGCCTCGCGCAGGGCGCCGGCCTCCGACGTCTCGCCCTCGTGGAGCTTGCCGCCGGGGAACGCGACCTGGCCTTGGTGGGAAGAGAGCTCGGTGGACCGGCGCGTCAGCACCAAGTGGGCCAAGCCGTTCTCTTCGAAGACAGGCACGAGCACGGCCGACGCCTGGGCCCCGGGCACGGTCGGCGCAAGGGGGCGCCCCGGGGGCGCCCCCTCGACAGCCTTCCTGATCTGGTCGACGGTGATCGCTCGATCGCCGTCGCTCAACGCCGCCCACGGGGGCGGGCCGCCGGCACGAAAGTGCGGCGGTCGAGGGATGTGCTGCGTCCCAGGCGTTGCTACATCATCCCCATGCCGCCCATGCCACCCATCCCACCCATGCCGCCGGGCGGCATGGCGGGCATCGCCGGGGCCTCCTCGGGCTTGTCAGCCACGAGAGCCTCGGTGGTGAGCAGCAGGCCGACAACCGACGCCGCGTTCTGCAGCGCCGAGCGGGTGACCTTCGCAGGGTCGATGACGCCGGCCTTGAACAGGTCCTCGAGCTGGCCGGTGACCGCGTTCATGCCGGTGGTACCGGACTCGTCCTCGACCTGGCGGACCATGACGGCGCCTTCCCAGCCCGCGTTGTGGGCGATCCAACGCAGCGGCGCCTCGAGTGCGCGGTACACGAGCTGGGCGCCGGTGCCCTCGTCACCCTCGAGGCCGAGCTTGGTGATGTTCGAGCGAGCCCGCAGCAGGGCGGTGCCGCCGCCGGGGACAACGCCCTCTTCGATCGCCGCACGGGTCGCCGAAAGCGCGTCCTCGATGCGGTGCTTCTTCTCCTTGAGCTCCACCTCGGTGGCAGCGCCGACGCGGATGAGGGCCACGCCGCCGGACAGCTTGGCCAGCCGCTCCTGCAGCTTCTCGCGGTCCCAGTCGGAATCGGTGTCCTCGATTTCCCGCTTGATCTGGGCGATGCGGCCCTGCACGTCGTCGGACGAGCCGGCGCCCTCGACGATCGTGGTGTCGTCCTTGGTGATCTCGACGCGGCGGGCCCGACCCAGAAGGTCGAGGGTGACGTTCTCGAGCTTGAGGCCGACCTCCTCGGAGATGACCTGGCCGCCGGTGAGGGTGGCGATGTCACCCAGCATGGCCTTGCGCCGGTCGCCGAATCCGGGCGCCTTGACGGCCACAGAGGTGAACGTGCCCCGGATCTTGTTGACCACCAGCGTGGCGAGGGCCTCGCCCTCGATGTCCTCGGCGATCAGCAGGAGGGGCTTGCCGCCCTGCATGACGCGCTCGAGCACGGGGATGAGGTCGTGCACGGCGCTGATCTTGGAGTTGGCGATGAGGATGAACGCATCCTCGAGCACCGCCTCCTGGCGATCCTGGTCCGTGACGAAGTAGGGCGACAGGTAGCCCTTGTCGAACTGCATGCCCTCGGTGAAGTCGAGCTCGAGGCCGAAGGTGTTCGACTCCTCGACGGTGACGAC
>JAFAUA010000105.1 GCA_019243595.1 Acidimicrobiia bacterium | reverse complement strand
AACCCGATTGCCTCGGTCCTGTCGGTCGGAGGCGGAGCGGTCACCGAAGAGCGCAACCGCACCGCGCTCAACCTTCAACAGTGCGTGGTGTGGCTGCGAGCGACCGACGACACGCTGGCGTCCCGCGTCGGCGACAGCACAGACCGTCCGCTGCTGGCCGGCAAGGACGGTCCGGCGGAGTTGGCCCGTCTGTCGGGCATCCGCGATCCGATGTACACCGAAGTGGCCGACGTGGTCGTCGACGTCGACGACCTGACGATCGACGACGTGGTCGACCACGTCGTCGCCGCGCTCACGTGATCACCGTTCCCGTCGCCCTGGGCGACCGTTCGTATGACGTGCTCGTCGGGCGAGGCGCGCGGCACCGGCTCCTGGAGGTGCTCCCCGTCGGTGCGGCCCGCGCCGCCATCGTCACCCAGGAAGCCATCGGAGTCCCGGTCGACGCGGGTATCGACCAGCAGACGTTTCTCATGGGCGACGGCGAGACGGCCAAGGACCTCGAGACCATCGAGGACCTGTGCCGGCAGTTCTCACGCTGGGGCCTCACTCGTGGCGACGTGGTGGTTGCCGTCGGGGGCGGCGTGGTCACCGATACCGCCGGGTTCGCGGCCGCCGCCTACCACCGGGGTGTGCGGTGGGTCGCCGTTCCCACGACCCTCCTCGGCCAGATCGACGCCGCCATCGGCGGCAAGACGGGTGTGAACCTGCCCGAGGGCAAGAACCTCGTGGGTGCCTTCTGGCAACCGTCGGCAGTGCTGTGCGACACCGAGGTGCTGGAGACGCTTCCTCCGCGGGAGTACCGCAGCGGGCTGGGGGAGATGGCGAAGTACCACTTCCTGGGCGGTGAGGCGCTCGAGGACTGCAATCTGGACGAGCGGGTCGCCAAGTGCGTCGCCATCAAAGCCGAGGTGGTCGCCGGCGACGAGCGGGAAGGCGGCCGGCGGGCGATCCTCAACTACGGCCACACCCTTGGCCACGCTCTCGAGACCGCCGGTCACTACGACCTTCGCCACGGCGAGGCGGTTGGCATCGGGCTCGTTTTCGCCGCCGTCCTCGCCGAGCGCCTCGGACGCATCGACCGGGCCCGGGTCGAGGAGCACCGGCACGTCGTCGGGAGCTACGACCTGCCGATGAATCTTCCGCCGGACGCCGACGCCACCCAGCTGGTCGAGCTCATGGCCCGCGACAAGAAGGCCCTCCACGGGCTCACGTTCGTTCTCGACGGTCCGGGGGGCGTCGAGCAGGTCAAGGGCGTGGCGGTGGAGGATGTGCAGGCCGCTCTGAAGGAGATCGCCTCGTGACGACCGTTCTTCTGCTTTCTGGACCGAACCTCAACTTGCTCGGCGAGCGCGAGCCCGAGATCTATGGCACCACCACGCTCGAGGAGCATGTGGCGGCCGCCCGCAAGGAGGCGGAGCGCCTCGGCCTCGACCTCGAGCACGTGCAGTCGAACGCCGAGGCTGATCTCGTCGACGCCGTGCAAAGGGCGCGCGGGCGCTGCGGGGCGATCATCGTTAACGCCGCCGCGCTGACCCACTACGCCTGGTCGCTGAGCGACGCCCTCGGCACGTTCGAGGGCCCGGTCGTCGAGCTGCACATCTCGAATCCCATCGCTCGCGATTCGTGGCGGAACACGTCGGTGGTCGCACCCGTCGCCGACGGTCTGATCGCCGGTCTCGGCGGCCACGGCTACGTGCTCGCCGTCGACGCCGTCGCCAGACTGCTGGAGGACAAGTGACTCGGTCAGTGCACATGGCAGAACCCGAGATCACCGGTCGGCTCGGCCGACTCCGTCCGTCGCTGGACGGGGCTGGGTGCGACGCCCTGCTCGTGACCAACCTGGTCAACGTTCGGTACCTGACCGGCTTCACCGGCTCGGCGGCCCTGTTGCTGGTCCTCGCCGACGCGGTCGTGCTGACGACCGACGGGCGCTACCGCGACCAGGCTGCCGAACAAACGGCGGCTGCCGGCGTGGACGCCACGGTCGAGGTCCGCCCCACGCTCGCTGCCCAACACGAGGTATTGGCATCAGCGGCGAGTGGGATCGCCCGCCTCGGTCTCGAGGCCGAGTCGGTGACGTGGGCCCAACAGCGCCGGTTCGCGGCCGACGTCTTCGCGACGGCCTCGCTCGTTCCCACCGACGGGTTGGTCGAGGACCTGCGCCGGGTCAAGGACGCGGGCGAGGTCGAGCGCATGGCGGAGGCGGCTCGCATCGCCGACGAGGCCCTCGCTGCGGTGATCCCGCTGCTCGGCCAAGGGGTGACCGAGCGCGAGGTGGCCCTGGGACTCGACTACGAGATGCGTCGCCTGGGCGCCAGCGGATCGTCCTTCGAGACGATCGTGGCGTCGGGCCCCAACGGCGCCAAGCCCCACGCTCGCCCCACCGACCGTCGTATCGAACCGGGTGAGCTCGTCGTCATCGACTTCGGCGCCATCGTCGACGGCTACTGCTCCGACATGACCCGCACCGTTTGCATCGGCGAGCCGGCCGACGACACCGCCTTGCGAATGGTGGCCGTCGTTCGGGAGAGCCAGCGGGAGGGTGTCGCGGCGGTGGCCCCCGGCGTACGCGCCCGGGAAGTGGACGACAAGTGCCGCGCGGTCATCACCGAGGCGGGCTGGGCCGATGCCTTCCTCCACGGCACGGGCCACGGCGTCGGCCTCGAGATCCATGAGGCGCCGCGTGTGGGGTCCACGTCCGAGGACGTGTTGGCTCCCGGCCACGTCGTGACCGTCGAACCGGGTGTGTATCTTGCCGAGCACGGAGGGGTGCGCATCGAGGACACCGTCGTCGTCACCGACGACGGCTGCCGAGTCCTCACCAACGCACCGAAGGAACTGGTTGTCTAGGTGAACCACTGATGCCCCAAGTCTCGACAAACGACCTCAAGAACGGGATGGCGCTCGACCTGCCTGAGGGTCTGGTCACCGTCGTCGAGTTCCAGCACGTCAAGCCGGGCAAGGGCGGCGCCTTCGTGCGCACCAAGCTCAAGAACGTGCGCTCGGGCGCAGTCCTCGACCGCACCTATCGCGCCGACGAGAAGCTCGAGCAGGCGATCATCGACAAGCGGGAGATGCAGTACCTCTACCGCGACGGCCAGCAGTACGTGTTCATGGACAACACCACGTACGACCAGCTGCACGTCGACGACGACGCCCTCGGCGACGCCACCAAGTACCTGAAGGAGGGCGACTCGGCCGTCCTGCAGATGTACAAGAGCGAGATCGTGGGCGTCGATCTGCCGGCCGCCGTCGAGCTTGCGATCACCGACACCGAGCCCGGCATCCAAGGCGATCGGGTGGCGGGGGCCCGCAAGCCGGCGACGCTCGAAACGGGCATCATCGTCCAGGTGCCGCTGTTCGTGAATCCCGGCGACCGGATCAAGGTCGACACCCGCACGGGTGAGTACCTCACCCGGGCCTGACACTCCCGAGGAGGGCGAGCCTCTTCTCGGGACCCGGCGTCAAGCCCGCGAGCTCGCCCTCTCGCTGCTGTACGAGGCCGATGCCAAGGAGGCGGCGCCGGCCGCCGTGCTGGCCGAGTTCCCGATCGACCCCGACCCCTTCGCCGCCGATCTCGTGGCGGGCGTCGGTGAGCATCAGGCCGAGATCGACGACCTGATCCGGCGCTTCGCCAAGGACTGGACGATCGACCGCATGCCGGTGGTCGATCGCAATCTGTTGCGCATCGGCATCTACGAGCTGACCGAGCGCCCGGACGTGCCGACGGCGGCGGTGATCTCCGAGGCCGTCGAGCTCGCTCGCCGGTACTCGACCGAGGAGTCTGGTCGGTTCGTCAACGGCATGCTCGGCCGTATCGCGGAGGAGGTCCGCGCCGAACGCTAAGGTGGTCCGCACACCGTTAACGCCGGTCCTGTGAGGCCGGCACGGCATCGAAAGGTCACGCTTGGCAGAGCGCGAACGAGCAGCAGCGCCCCCGCACGGGGGCGTTTTTGTTGCCCGGTCCCGGGTCATGGACGCCGAGGACCTGCGCCGGGCGATCACCCGTATCGCCCATGAGATCGTCGAACACAACCAGGGTCTCGACGGCTGCGTTCTCGTCGGACTGCAGACCGGCGGGGCGCCGCTCGCCCGCCGCCTGGCCGAAGCCCTGGCCGAGATCGAGAGCGTCGACGTCCCGGTCGGCACCCTCGACGTCGCCTTCTACCGCGACGACATCGGCCTTCGTCCCGTCATCCCCGAGGCCGTCACCGACATCCCCTTCGATCTCACGGCCATGACGGTCGTGCTGGTCGACGACGTGCTGTTCACCGGGCGAACGGTGCGGGCCGCGCTCGACGCCCTGAACGACTACGGGCGGCCCCACGCCGTGCAGCTGGCGGTCATGGTCGATCGGGGCCACCGCGAGCTGCCGATCCGCCCCGACTACGTCGGCAAGAACCTGCCGACCCGCCGCGACGAGATGGTCGATGTCAGCGCCGACGCCGTCGACGTGGGCACGATGCAGCCGAGGGGTGGTCGATGAGGCATCTCCTGTCGATGGCCGACCTCGGCCCTGAGGGCATCGAGGAGGTACTGCGCCTCACGGAGAACTTCGTCGAGGTCAGCGCCCGTGCCA
>JAFAUA010000274.1 GCA_019243595.1 Acidimicrobiia bacterium | reverse complement strand
GCGGCCGCCGACTCCCCCAGCACGTCGTTGAGCCGGTACACCATCCCCATTCCGGGGACCTGGCGGTCAGGCGCGATCCCGGCCTGGATCAGCGCCTCGGTGAACACGGGCCCGCTCGCCTTCCGCAGCAGCGTGCGGTCGAGGTCGAAGAAGGCGGCGCCGCGACCCATAGCGCCGGAAACGCTACTTGCCGATCACCGGCAGTTGCTGAAGCGACGGCTCAATCTCTGCCCGCGTCACCACGTTGTCCCAGCGCGCCGCGATCTTGCCGTCGGCCCCGATCAGGAAGATCCACGGTTCGTTGAGGTTGTCGTTGCGGAAGATCCAGTCGGTCGCCGCCTTGTTGGCGGTCTGCTGCTGGTAGTCCTTCCAGATCTCGACGTGGATGAACGTGGCCCGGTCGCCGTAGGCCTTCGCGAGCTCGTCGACCATGTCGGTGATCGGACCGCAGAAGCGGCTCTGGCAGTAGACCGGCGTCGAGAACACGACGACTGTGGGGCGATGGGCGGCGAGGGCCTGGGCGATCGTCGACTGGTGCAGTTCGGGATCGGGCACGAGTCCGCCGGCCGCGGCTCGCGAATCGATCGACGCCGGTGTTGCACCGGGCGTGTTGACCGTGGGGTTGTCGACCGGAATGGCGGCATCGCCCACGGCCGGGACGGCGTGACGCTGAAGGACCTGGAAGCTGGCGTCGGCCTGACGCTGCTTGCCAGCGACGGTCGCCACCACATGGAACAAACAGAAGCCCGCCCGGTCGAAGCCGCCCTGCGCCTCGTACACACCTCTCGGCCCTGACGGCGAGATCACATCGGGCGCCGTCTTGCCCGGCGGGATGTCGACGCCGGGCGTCGGCAGGAAGGTGGCCGTGACCGGGGCGCCGAGGTGACACGGCCCGCTCGCCTTGGCCTCACCCAGGAAGCAGAACTGCAACTGGATCGACCCGAAGGAAACACCGCGCTGATCG
The DNA here is from genome assembly GCA_019243595.1 of Acidimicrobiia bacterium. Lineage (GTDB taxonomy): Bacteria > Actinomycetota > Acidimicrobiia > Acidimicrobiales > AC-14 > CADDZP01. The sequence goes on along the minus strand of JAFAUA010000274.1, from coordinate 3,480 downwards.
TTGGTGAACAGACCGATGAGATAGCGGCCCGGCGGACCGGCCGCTAGGTCGAAGCTCGCCGTCTCGGCGGACAGGCCGCTGGGGTCCTTGTCACCGGATGCCGCCGTGGACCCGCCACCTCCTCCGCCGCTGCACGCGACCAGGACGAACGACGCGGCGATCAGACCTGCCAGAGCGCGGGATCTCACCCGCCTCATACAACCAGGCCGGGGCGACTCGTCCCAGGCGCGCCGTTTGACGGAGTTAGCAGATGGGTACGCCCCAGATTGCGGGTTGAGCATGCAGCCTGGCTGCATCCAGGAGTCTCAACATGAGCTTCATCAACCCGTTCGCGCGGCAGCTCGAGCGCTTCATCTACGAGCGTGTCTGCGCCCTGAGCGACTACGCGCCGACCGACCGCGGTGGCGCAGGCGTCCGCGACACGCTGGCGTCGCCGTGTGACGGCTCGAAGCCCCGCACCCACACCACACGACGATGACGACCCGCACTGCTACTCGGCGACGCCGCATGGCGTCCCGCACCGCGTCCCTAGTGGGCCTCCCAACCGAGGTCGGCGATCTCCACCGCGAGTACATGCGCACTCGCGATCCAGCCGTCGCCCGCGCCCTCGTCGACGCCCACAGCGGCCTGGCCCACCGGCTCGCCAGCCGCTTCTCCAACCGCGGCGAAGCGACCGACGATCTGACCCAGGTCGCGATGCTCGGTCTGGTGAAGGCCATCGAAGGCTTCGACCCCGACCGCGGCCTGCGCTTCTCGACCTATGCCACCCCGACGATCCTCGGTGAGCTCAAGCGCCACTTCCGCGACCGAGGCTGGGCCGTACGGCTGCCCCGGCGCGTGCACGACCTCTATCTCAACGTTCAGCACGCCATCGACGATCTGGCCCAGGAGCTGCACCGGTCGCCGACGCTGCCCGAGATCGCGGACCGCGTCTGCGCCCCGGTCGAGGCTGTCATCGAGGCCATCGACGCCGGTGGCCTCCGGCGGTCGACGTCGATCGACGCCCAGCTCGGACCCGATGACGAGCGCTCGCTCTCCGCGTCCCTCGGCGAGGAGGACCCGTCGCTGGCGGGAATCGAACGCACACTCACGTTGGCGGCCGTCGTGCGGCGCCTCCCCGACATCGAGCAGGAGATCGTCCGCCTGCGTTTCGTCGAGGGCCTCACCCAACTCGAGATCGCCCATCGCGTGGGACGCAGCCAGATGCAGATCTCCCGCCTTCTCGCTCGCAGCCTCGAGCGTCTCCGCGGCTGGGTCACGGAGGGGCCGGCGGCGTAGGAGCCCCGTGCTATGCCTGGACGATGGCTGAACGTCCGGGCCAGCAATCGTGGTGGCGACATCCGGTCGTCGTCCTTGCCGCGTCGTACGTGGCCGGCGCCATCCCGTTCTCCAACCTGATGGCCAAGCGGCGCCGTGGCGTCGACCTCCGCTCGGTCGGGTCGGGCACGGTGTCGGGAACGTCGTTGTATGAGGTCGCCGGCTTCGGCGCCCTCGCCCTGGCCGGCATCTGCGACGTGGCCAAGGGAGCGGTGGGCCCGGCCCTCGCCGGACGCGACCGCCCGGCGCTGCAGGCCACCGCCTGCGCGACGACGGTGGCCGGACACAACTGGTCGCCGTTCCTCGGCGGCGCCGGCGGCCGGGGCATCTCCCCCGCCATCGGTGCGTTGGGCGCGGCAGCACCCGTCGGCAGCGCCATCCTGCTCGGCGGCATGACCGTCGGCCGCCTGAGCGGGGAGACCGCCATCGGCTCACTCGCGGCGGACATCGCGCTCGTTCCCGTCCTGCGCCGCACCGACGGACGACGGGGTGCACTGGCCGCCACCGGCGTCGTCGCCACCATGCTCGCCAAGCGCCTAGCCGGGAACGCGCCGGTGCCGGCGGGAGAAAAGAAAACCCGTACCTATCTCAACCGCCTGGTGTTCGACCGGGACACGGCCAGGAAGGCCGGAGCGGACGACTAAGCGGGAGAGGGCACTGCCGACGCGGCGAGGGCCCAGTCGACGGCCTCGCCGATCACCGGCACGGCCGCGGGGTGGAAGGCGTGGCCCATGCGGGGCACGAGGAACAGGCGCCGCTCGCCACCATTGGCCGAGAACAGCCCGGCCGCCTCGCGAGCCGGGATGAACCGGTCGCGCTCACCGTGCACAACTGCGAGGGGGGACGCCACACGGCCGGCCAGGGCCCGCGGGGATTCGGGGTTGGTCCAGTCCGGCGACAGTCGCACCCGGAACAGCCGGGCGGCAAAGGCCCGACCCGCACGCGTCCGGATCATGCCCGCGAGAGCGAGTGTGCCCGGCGAGCGGTGGAGCCGCCAGTCGGCGGGCGAGCTGACGGTGACCACACCGGCGAGCGAGGGATCGTCGGCCGCGTGGCGCAGCACAGCGATGCCACCCATCGAAGCGCCCACGACGACGACCGGTAGCCCGCTCTTCTTCGCGTGCTCAACTGCCGCGGCCACGTCGTAACGCTCGAGGTCGCCCAACGTGCACACGCCGCCGGACTCGCCGTGGCCGCGCGCGTCGTACGCCAGCACGTCGAACCCCCGCTCCTGCAGAGCGACGGCGACAGCCACCAGCTCCGGATTGTCCTTGGTGGCGGCCAGGCCGTGAACGAGCACGACCGATGCGCGTGGGGTGTCCGAGGCCGACCAGGTGCGAGCGGCCAAGGTCAGACCGTCGCTCGTGGTCAACGTGGTCATGCCGAGGCGAAGCGTACTGCGCCCGATGCCCTTGTCAGGCGGCGACTGCGAGCGCCGGGGCGAACGTCGCGGCCGGGGTGGCGACGACAGAAATGTTGTGATCGCGGAGCGCCCGCTTGAACCAGAACGTCGAGGTGGCGATGGCGATACCGACGAGCAGGAAACCGCCGAGCGTCTTGGCGGCCATGAACGTGCCCACGTCCTGGCTCATCAGCAGGGCGATCGACACGATGGCGTTGGCCAGGTTGACGAACGCCCAGAGCAGGGTGATGCGGTTGAACACCCGCTTCACGGACGGAAGATGCAGGATCGCCGGGTCGAGCGGCACGAAGTCGTGGGCCAAGCGCTCGGCCAGGGGACGCCCGGCCGGCACCGAGACCAAGAAGGCGCCGGCGACGACCACGGTCGTCAGCGACGGCTGCAGGAAGTAGATGAACACGCTCCCGCTCGCGAAGGCGGCGATGGTTCGGGCCGTGATCCCGAGCGTGCCGAGCACCAGGATCCCCGGAATGCGCTGGCCGGTCACCACCCGGCGGATGATCGCCGCGTACGACCAGACCAGAGCGGCCACCAATGCGCCCCACACGCCGGCCGTCCAGAGGAACGTGTAGAAGAGGATGAGCGGGATGAACGTCGCTTCGATCAGGTGCGGCAGCGCGTGCCGAGCCATCTCACGGAGGCGGGGAATCTCCACTCGGGCAGGCATTCCTCTCTATCGGTCGGAGGTCCGCCCGCCTGAAGGGCTCCTCCTCAGTGATTTCCAAGTTCTGAGCGGAGACCAG